>CAXTDA010000202.1:0-7212 GCA_964242935.1 uncultured Burkholderiaceae bacterium
TCCCGATCCCGCTCCAGCGAGCGACCGGACGACGACGCAACAGGGTCCGGCGCATCGGCATGCCGCCGGTGCCGGTCGGGACCTCCACCGGGCGCGACCGCGCGAGCAGCGTCGCTGCGAAGCGAAGGTGGCGGTCGGCGACATGCGAGCCGTGCGGGCGGCGCGCGATCGACGGCACGTGCGGCGCCGGCGCGCCGAGGCGCATGTGCCGCGCCCAGGTGCCGACGCCGAGGGAATCGGGCGCGTCCCAGCGTCGCACGCTCGACGATCCGTCGGCGCCGTTCGACGACGCGGTCATGTGCGCGATCCGACGAGGTCGGACTGGCCCTGATGGATGAACTCGACCGACTCGATCGCGACCTCCGACGTCTTCGCATGGAAGTCGGGGCCTGCCCACTTGACCGGGCAGGCCTTCAGGAACAGCCAGCCGCGCAGGTCCTTGCGGGCGTCGTCGGGGCTGACGAGCCAGATCGTCAGGTTGCGGCGGCGGATGCGCCCGGTCGCGACCTCGCCGAACCACCGCCACAGCGACTGGACGTCGCCGAGGCCGCGTTTCAGCACCACGCGACCCGACGACTTCACGGCGCTCAACAGATGGCGTTCGTCCGCGTTGTAGCCGCCCTCACGGAAGGTCTCGACATCGGCCTCGAACGCGATGCCCGACGCATCGCTGAAGCCGCCGACCCGCAGGCTTTCGATCTCGACGCGAAAGCGAAAGGCGTCGTACGGATCCTTGCGATTCGGATTCGCGTGTGGTCGAGCGATACGCATTCGTCAGGACTCGGCTTCGGAATCGGCGGCATCGTTGATGCGGCGGTTGAGTTCGGCGATCTGATGGACCCACTGGCGCCGTTCGCGATGGTCGAGTCCCATCAGTTGTTCATGCGGCCAATGAAAGTGATACGCGACGTAAGCTACCTCCTCGTACAGCCGGTTCAAGGGGTAGCCAATCGCTCCCCCGATCCGGCTGCCTCCGCCTCGAACCGTGCGAGGCATTCGGGGCACGTGACGCCGATGCGGCTGTGCCCCTGCGCGTTGATGCGGCGGTAGAAATCCTCGAGGAACGCGAAGTCCGCGGCGAACAGTCCCTCGATGATCTTGGGGTTGACGTGTTCGAGCGACCCGAGCCGGACCAGCACGCGCGACAGCAGGATCACCGCGAGATAGCCGGGATTGCGCTGCACTCGCGGATCGGCGAGCGGCGCGAGCTCGTCGTTGGCGGTCGCGAGCCGCATCACGCCGTCGCGATGCAGCTCCCGATCGGCGTCGAGATAACCGGTCGGCAGCGTGAACGGGAACTCGGTCTGGAAGCCGCTCATCCCTTCACCAGGCCTTCGTGCGCGATCTCGATCGATTCGATCGCGACGTCGTTCGTCATCGCGTTGAACGTCGGACCGGTCCACTTGACGATCCACGCCTCGACGAAGTTCCAGCGCAGCTTCTCTTCGCCGGCATCGTCGCAGAGGATGATCGAGCCGTTCTTGCGTTCGGTCTTGCCGTCGATCGTCTTCTTCTTCCAGTCGATCAACGAGTGGTCGTCGGTCATCCCGCCCTTGAGCGTGATGTTCGAGTACTTCGTCATCCCGGAGAGCTTCGTGACCGTCGACGGCTTGTCGCCCTCGCGGTATTCGACGACGTCGTTGCTGGTTTCGAGGCCGGAAGCCTCCTTGAAGCCGCCGCGCTGGATGCCGTCGAGCTCCACCTTGAATCGGTACGACTGATACGGATCTTTCCGGGTTGCCATGGAGTTTCTCCTGACGAGGTCTTGAAGGTCTTGAGTGAGGGTCAGCCGTGCAGCGCCGTGCCTTCGATCGACGGGACGAGTTGGACGACGATGAACTCGGCGGGCGTGGCGATCGCGAGACCGACCTCGCAGACGACACGGCCGAGCTCGCGCGATGCGGCCGGGTTGTTCTCCGCGTCGCACTTCACATAGAAGGCTTCGGCGGGGCTGCTGCCGCGGAGCGCCCCTTCGTGATAGCGATCGAGGCAATAGGTCTCGACCCGGTGCCGCAGTCGCTGCCAAAGCGCGGGGTCGTGCGTCTCCATCACGAGATCGCGGAGTCCGAGCTCGGCCCAGCGCGCCATCGCGAGGACCACGCGGCGCACGTTGACGTAGCGCCACGCCACCTGCGTGCTGAGGGTGCGGGCGGCCGAGACGCGAACGCCGCGTCCGACGACCGGACGGAGCGCGTTGGTACGGCCGTCGTTCAGATCGGCCAGCGCGTCGACCGACACCTCGTCGTCGACGTCGAGCGCGCCTTCGAGGCGTTCGTTGGCCGGGGCCTTGTGCCGGCCGGTCGCGGCGTCGAGGCGCGCGTAGACGCCGGCAATGTGGCCGCACGGTGGCACGATCGGCCGCGGGTTCGCGTCACGGGGCAATGGCCTGACCGCGATCCACGGCCAGTACATCGCGCCATTGGCCACCTGGCCCGGCGCATCGGCGGCCTCGCCGTCGCCGCTGCCGTCGCGCCCCGACGCGATCCGCGCCTGCGCGCGCTCGGCGTCGGCCGGATAGGCGGATCCCTGCGTGTCGTTCGGCGCGGTCGGCAGGCAGTCGAGGATCGCCATGCGGTCGTTCAGGCGATTGCAATACCCGACGATGGCGCGCTGGACCTGCGCGACGGCGGCGACGTCGCGACCGAGCGCGCCCCACACGGCGTCCGGCACGCAGACGAGATCCGGATCCGCCACGTCGTCCAGCGGGCCGCCGGGCCGGAAGCACCACTGCAGCGTCTGTTGCAGGTCGAACGCCGCCGCGTCGGCGAAGACCAGCACGACGACGACCTTGCAATGGCCGCCGCCGTTCTCGAAGAAGCCGCGGACCGCGTAGTCGAGGAAGCCGAGCGCCTTCCCGCCCACGACGTCCGCGTAATGCTCCCAGCGATCGAACGCGAGCACCGGCTGATCCGTCATGCCGATGTCGAAGCCGCGATCCCATGCGTCGTCGACCCGCGGTCCGAGGGCGGCGCGGTAACGATCGGCGAGCGAATGCCCGCGCGCGGCGCCGTCCGGTGCATCCGCGACGAAGCCGACGAAGAGCGGCACGCCCGAGTCCGGCGCGCGGACCGGCGCGCGCGTCGACTGCTCGATCCGTACGCCGGGTAGCCGCGCGACGGCGGCGCGCGGCGCTGGAAGGACGGCGCTCGAGATCACGAACGTCTCGCCGCGGCGGTCGTCAGGCCGACTTGCCGGCGCTCTGCGTGATGCGGAAGATCACGAACTCGGCGGGCCGCACGATCGCGATGCCGACCTCGACGACGAGCCGGCCCACCTCGCGGCTGTCGAGCGGATTGTTTTCCGCATCGCACTTGACGTAGAACGCTTCCTCGGGCGTCGCGCCGAACAGCGCGCCGTCGCGCCAGACGGTCGTCAGGAACGCGCCGACGTTGCGCCGCACCTTGCCCCACAGCGACATGTCGTTCGGCTCGAAGACGACCCACTGTGTGCCCTCGTCGATCGACTTCGCGATGAAGAGGAACGTGCGCCGGACCGACACGTAGCGCCACTCGCTGTTGAGATCGCCGCCGAGCGTGCGCGCGCCCCACACCGTGATGTCGCCGTTCAGCGTGCGGATGCAGTTGACGCCTTGCGGGTTAAGCCCTTCCTGCGCGCTCCGGCCGATGTAGTACTGCACGTTGCGCGCACCGAGCACGCTGGCGTTGGCCGGCGCCTTCCAGACGCCGCGCGTGTCGTCGGTACGGGCATAGATGCCGGCGACCGCGCCCGACGGCGGTACGTGGACGAGTCCCTTGTACTTCGACGGGATGACGTCGAGGTTCGCCTGCTGCATCTGCAGCGCCGGATCGACGACCTCGAGGTAGGGGAAGTAGATCGCTGCGTGCTTGCTGCGCGACGGCAGCGCCGAGGCCGTGCTGTCGTAGGTCAGCTGCTGCAGATCGAGGCGTCCCTGCGCGTCCAGCGGGTTCGGCGGGGCGTCGAGGATCGCGAAGCGGTACTTGCACTTCTCGCAATGCGCGACCAGCTTCGTCGCGACGTCCTTGTCGTACGAGGCGCCGGGGAAGGCCACGATCGAGATCGATTCGATGGACTCGAAGTTGTCGAGCACGGTCTGGAGGTCTTCCTGGATGCTGCCGGGGCGGACGTACGCGACGAACACCCGCGAAGCGCCGTTCAGGAAGGCGCCGTAGACCGCGTGGCTCAGCATCTGGTGCCCCGACAGCACGATCGGCGCGTTGCCCGCCGCGGCCGCGACGGCGGGCGTGTAAGCCGACCAGGTGCCGAAGCGGTCCTGGTACTCCGAGAAGTTCGTGCAGAGCTTGGCCTGCGCCACCGGCACGTCGATCATCAGCGGCGTCAGTTCGTAGCGCGGCACTTTCGCGAGCGCGACGGCGCGCGCGTTCTGGCGGGCGGCCGACAGCCGCGAGTCCTCGGACGTGTTGGCCAACGCTACCGCGGAGCTGACCGTCTTGCTCGCTTCCTCGTCCTTGGCCTTCGCATCGTCGAGCGCGCTCTGCGCGGCGTTGAGCGCGTCCTGCGCGGTGTTCAGCGCCTTGTCGACGTCGGCCGAGTTCGCGTCGGCCGCCAGGTTTGACTTGGCCCTCGTCGCCTTGTCGAAGTCGGTGCTCGCCTTGCCGAGCGCGGTCTGCAGCGGCGCGAGCTTCGCGGCGGTCGCGGACTGCGCGTTGTTCGCGGCCGTGAGGCGCTGTTGGATGTTCTTCGTCGTGTAGTCGTCGTCCTTGCCGTAGGCCTCCAGATAGGCGGCCTGCACCCGTTCCTGGTACAGGCTGTCGGCGATGTATTCGGGATACGTCAGGTCGTCTTCGATGACGCCGATGAAGCCGATCGTATGCGTTCCGACACCGGCGATGCTTTGTACCGCCGATGGGACTTCCTCGATATAGACGCCGGGTGACAGATAGCTGGGCATGCTGAAGTTCCTTTCGATCCGGAATTGAGCTCACGAGGCGACCGGGCGGTCGTCATTGCTGCGGCGATTCGGTACAACGGGCAAAGTCCATCCAATCGATGACTGCGTCGACACTGCGCTTCGCTTGACGGGCTTTTTCACCGCGATGTCGATGCGCTGCACGAGATGTCGACCGCGCCGATCAACCGAATTCGATGAACCGCGTCCCGGGACAATCGCGCTCGAGACGCACCGGCAGGACCGCGGGATCCTTCTTCGCGATACGGCCTTGCGCCTTCCCATCGGCCGTGCGAACAGCCAAGACAATCTCCACGTGAGGCGGTTGCGGTACCGGCGTCGTGGCCGGGTCGAACGGAGTGACATCGACGTCGTTGCTGCCGTCCAGCGACACGAAGCGATCCGCATCCCACGCGTCGCATCGGGCGGTCACGCGATAGACGCCTTGCGGCAAATCGAGGAATCCGAAACAGCCGTTGTCCTTGCTGACGGTCCGCGTCGTCGGCCCCCGCTCGACGAAACCCGCAGCCGACTTTCTTTTGGTTCTTTCTCCCCGGATCGCCGTCACGGCGATCCCGCCCATTCGATCGCCACTCGGCGTGCGAACCGTGCCGCCGAGTGCCACCCGCCGTTGCACTTCTTCCCAGACGATCGGCATCACTTGTAGGTTCAATTCTTAGGCAGACTCCGGGCGGTGTTTTATGGTTCCGTAGTTCCGCACCGAGGTCAATAGGCGTCCAGGTTCCCTTGACATTTTTTTTGTTTGCTTCGTCATGCGTTCCCACTAGACTCTTGCGCTCGATCGGTACTACGTTGGAGGAATCGTTTGGCGCGCTTCGTGAATTCGCTGGAACACCTGATGGCAGCGCTCGAGCGGGTCGATCTGCGGGTTCGTGCCGCCGTCGCCGCGACGCGTCGCGCGACGGCGGACGACGGTCGTTTCCGCGGCCTGTTCATCAGCGAGGAGGAGGTCGATGCACTCATCGCAGCGCCGGCGGGCCGGCCGTCGTGGAACACGACCGCGGGCGGCACGTCGTCGTCGTTCGACGCGCTGCGCGCGTCGATCGCGACCCGCGAGCAGGAGAGCCTCGACGCGCGCGTCGATTTGCGTCTCGTCCGTCTGCAGCGGCGCTTCGCCCTCGACGACATCGACATCGAGATCGTGCTGTTCTGTCTCGCACCGGAGATCGACCTGCGTTACGAGCGCCTCTACGCCTATCTGCAGGACGACGTGACGAAGAAGCGTCCGAACGTCGACCTGTTGCTCGGCTTCGTCGCACCGGAGCTTGCCGATCGACTGGCGCTGCGGCGTCGCTTCGCATCGTCGGCCCCGTTGCGGCGGTCGCTGCTGGTCGAACTGAACGACGAAGCGGGAGCGGCGGCGTCGTCGCTCGCCGCCCGGCCGGTGCGCCTCGCGGAGCGGCTGGTGGCGTTCCTGCTCGGGCAGGACGATCTCGACGAAGCGGTGCGCGGTCACGTGCGGCTCGAGCGGGCCGCCGCGGGGGTGGCGGACCTCGTGATCGGCAGCCGCGTGTCGCGGGCGCTCCAGGCGATCACGCAACGCGTGGCGGCCGGCGGAACCCTGGTCGTCCATCTGCACGGAGCGCCCGGCATCGGCAAGTCCGAGGCCGCCGCCGCCGTCTGCTTCGACCTCGCGCGGCCGTTGCTCGCCGTCGAACTCGAACAGGTCGTCGACGACGGCGGCGCGGGCTTCGAGGCGTCGTGGGCCGCGGTCGTCCGCGAGGCGCGCCTGCAGGACGCTGTGCTGTATCTGCGCGGCTGGGACGCCGTGCTCGGCGCAGCGCGAAGCCGCGTCCTCGAGGCGCTGACGCGCGAGCTCCAGTCGATCGACGACCTCGTGTTCGTCGCCGGACAGCGCGCGTGGGAGCCTGCGGGCACGGCGCGGTCGTTGCCGTTCGTCGCGGTGCATCTGCCCGCGCTCGACGTCGCCCAGCGCACCCATCTGTGGCGAAAGGAGCTGGAGACGATCCCGCAGACCGGCGTGCCGATCGACGCCGCGGTGCTGTCCGGCAAGTTCCGTTTCGGACCGGTGCAGATCCGCGACGCGGCCGCGACCGCGCGCAAGCTCGAGGCGGCGCGGTCGGACCGGCCCGCGAAGGGATCGACGTTGCAGGCGTCGACGCTGCAGGCGGTCCACGAGGCGTGTCGACTGCATTCGAACCAGCAGCTCTCGCGCGTCTCGCGGAAGATCACGCCGAAGCATCGCTGGGACGACATCGTGTTGCCCGCCGACCGCCTGACGATGCTTCGCGACATCTGCAACCACATCAAGTATCGCGGCCGCGTCTACGGCGAGTGGGGCT
>CAXTDA010000203.1:0-7211 GCA_964242935.1 uncultured Burkholderiaceae bacterium
CGCGTGGGACCGCTTCATCGCCGACGCGCGCCTGCGAGCCGTCGTCGCGACGGCGCTCGCGAACAACCGCGATCTGCGCATCGCGCTCCTCGCCGTCGAGCGCGCGCGGGCGCTGTTCCGCATCAGCGAGGCCGCGCGCGTGCCGACCGTGCTCGGCGCGGCGAGCGGAACGCGGACGCGGAGCGGCGGGATCACGACGTCGACCTACACGGCCGCGGTGGACGCGAGCTACGAGTTGGACCTCTTCGGGCGCCTCCGCAACCTGAGCGACGGCGCCGTCGCGACCTTCCTCGCGACGCGCGAGGCGCGACGCGGCGTGCAGGTGCTGCTGGTCTCGGAGGTCGCCGGCGCGTGGCTGAACCTTGCGGCCGACACGGAGCGGCTCGCCCTCGCGCGGCAGACGCTCGAAAGCCAGGAGCGCAGCCTCGACCTCGCGATGCGGATGAGGGCGCTCGGCGCGTCGAACGGACTCGCGGTGGCGCAGGCCCGCAGCACCGTCGAGGCGGTCCGCGTCCAGCGCGCGACCGTCGAGACGCAGATCGCGCTCGACCGCAATGCGCTCGAGCTGCTGATGGGCGCGACGCTCGACCCGCGGCTCGAACCCGACGCCCGTCCGGTCGGCGAGGCGGGCGCCCTGTTCGACGTGCCGCCCGACCTGCCGTCGTCGGTGCTCGTCGACCGGCCCGACGTGCAGGCCGCCGAGCGCCGCTTGCAGGCGGCCACCGCGAACATCGGCGCGGCTCGCGCGGCCTTCTTTACGCGGATCACCCTGACCGGCGCGGCCGGCGTCGCGCGCACCGCGATCCGGGGGCTGTTCGCGAGCGGCGGCGGCCTCCTCGCCCTGACACCGTCGATCACGGTCCCGATCTTCGACGGCGGCCTGAACGACGCGGCGCTGGACGTCGCCCGCGTCGATCGCGACGTCGCGGTCGCCGAATACGAGAAAAGCCTGCAGACCGCGTTCCGCGAGGTGGCCGACGCGCTCGCGCAGCGCGGGACCCTCGTCGAACGGACGGCAGGGCAGCAGGCCTTCGTCGACGCGCTCGAAACCAGCTTCCGGCTCGCCGACGCCGTGTTCCGGCAGGGCGGCAGCAGCTACCTGCAGGTGCTCGACGCGCAGCGCTCGCTGTACGGCGCGCAGCAGGGGCTGATCAGCGTCCGGCTCGAGGAGCAGACGACGCGGATCGCGTTGTACAAGGCGCTCGGCGGCGGCTGGAGCGACGGGGACACCACGCGGTGAAGCCGCGGTCCCGGGTCGTGCTGTGGACGTCGGTGGTCGTGGTCGGCGCGATCGTCGCGTTCGTCGCGACGAAGTACGGGATCACCGAGCCGCCGGCGCCGCAGGTCACGACGACCGCCGTGGTCGTCGGCGACATCGAGGACGCCGTGCTCGCCACCGGCACGATCGAGGCGGCGAAGCTGGTCAGCGTCGGCGCGCAGGTCACCGGCGTCCTGACCCGGCTCCACGTCGCGCTCGGCGACCGCGTGACGAAGGGCCAGCTGATCGCCGAGATCGATTCGTCGACGCAGCAGAACGAGTTGCGGAAGGCCGAGGCCGGCGTGCTCAGCGTCCGCGCGCAGCGCGCGTCGAAGGCCGCGCTGCTCAAGCAGACCGGCCTCGCTGCGGCGCGACTCAAGGCGCTGGTCGCGATCGACGCGGGGTCGCAGGCGGACCTGGAGAGCGCCGAGGCACTGCTCGCGACGACGCAGGCCGACATCGCGTCGCTCGACGCGCAGCTGGCGCAGGCCGAGCTGACCCGCGACACCGCGCGCGTCAACGTCGGCTATGCCCGCGTGACGGCGCCGATCGACGGCACCGTGGTCGCGGTCGTAACCGAGCAGGGCCAGACCATCAATTCGAACCAGACCGCGCCGACCATCGTCAAGCTCGCGCAGCTCGACACGATGACCGTGAAGGCGCAGATCTCCGAAGCCGACGTGCCGCGCGTCCGCGCGGGCCTGCCGGTGTGGTTCACGCTGCTCGGCGACCCGGACACGCGCTACGAGGCGGTGCTGAAGCGCGTCGAGCCGGGGCCGACGACGCTCGCGTCGGATTCGGCGGCCACCGCGTCCACGGCACCGTCGAGCAGCGCGAAGGCGATCTACTACAACGGCATCTTCGACGTCGCCAACCCCGACGGGAAGCTGCGCATCGCGATGACGGCGCAGGCGACCATCGTCGTGTCGAGCGCGCGGCAGGTGCTGACGATTCCGAGCTCGGCCCTCGGCGCGCGGCAGGCCGACGGGCGTTACGCGGTCCGCGTCCGGGACGGGGTGCGCATCGTCGACCGGACCGTGCGGATCGGCCTCAACAACCGCGTCCAGGCCGAGGTGCAGGACGGCCTTCGCGCGGGCGACCGGGTCGTGACCGCCGAGGCCGCCGGGCCGCCCTCGAAGGGCGGCGGCTGACGATGGCCGCGCTGCTCGAGTTCGACGGTGTCGGCCGGGTCTACCGGACCGGCGGCGAGGCGGTCCACGCGCTCCGCGACGTGACGCTCTCGATCGACGCCGGCGAGATGGTCGCGATCATGGGCGTCTCCGGCTCGGGCAAGTCGACGCTGATGCACATCCTCGGCTGCCTCGACCAGCCGACGTCGGGCCGCTACCGCGTCGCCGGCGGGGACATCGGCTCGATGGGACCGGACGAGCTCGCGCGGCTGCGTCGCGAACACTTCGGCTTCGTCTTCCAGCGCTACCAGCTGCTCGGCGACCTGACCGCGCTCCGCAACGTCGAGATGCCGGCGATCTACGCGGGCCTCGCCCCGGCCGATCGCCAAGACCGCGCGCGGCGGCTGCTCGAGCGTCTCGGCCTCGCCGACCGCGCGATGCACAAGGCGGCCGAACTGTCGGGCGGCCAGCAGCAGCGGGTCAGCATCGCCCGCGCGCTCGTCAACGGCGGCGACGTGATCCTCGCGGACGAGCCGACCGGCGCGCTCGACAGCGCGAGCAGCGAGGAGGTGCTCCGCATCCTGCAAGAGTTGAACGCGCGCGGCCACACGGTGATCCTGGTCACGCACGACGCGAAGGTCGCTGCGCACGCGCATCGCGTGATCGAGCTCGCCGACGGCGTCGTCGTTGCCGATCGCGTGTGCCGCCCGCCCCCGGCGACGCGCACGGTTCGCGACCACACCGCAGCCGCGATCGAAGGCCGGTGGCGAAACGCCGTCGATCGCTTCGTCGAGGCCGGCACGATGGCGGTCCGGAGCCTCCTCGCCCATCGCCTGCGCACGGCGCTGACGATGCTCGGCATCGTCATCGGCATCGCGTCGGTCGTCTCGGTCGTCGCGCTCGGCGAGGGGACGCGCCGCCAGATCCTCGCGCAGATCGCGTCGCTCGGGACCAACACGATCGACATCTACGCGGGCCGCGGCTTCGGTGACGTGCGGGCGGGCCTCGCGCGGCCGCTCGCGACCGGCGACCTCAACGCGCTCGCGGGGCTCGACTACGTCGACAGCGTCACGCCGCTGATCATGACCAGCGTCACGCTCCGGCGCGGCAACGTGAACCGCACGACACAGGCGAGCGGCGTCGGCGCCGGCTTCTTTCGCGTCCGCGGCTACGGCTTCGCGACCGGGCAGGCGTTCGGCGACGCGGCGGTCCGCGCGCAGGCGCAGGAGGCGGTCATCGACGACAACACGCGGCGGGCGCTGTTCGGTCCGACCGCGGCGGCGGTCGGCGAGGTGATCCTGGTCGGCAGCGTGCCGGTGCGCGTCGTCGGCGTGACCGCGCCGAAGTCGAGCGTCTTCTACGCCGACGACACGCTCAACGTGTGGATCCCGTACACGACCGCGATGGCGCGTTTGACCGGCCAGGACTCGTTTCGCAGCCTGACGCTCCGGATCAACGACGGCGCGAACACGAAGGCGGCGGAGGAGGGCGTGAAGCGCCTGCTGACGTCGCGCCACGGGAAGAACGACTTCTTCCTCTTCAACAACGACAGCGTGCGTCGGACGGTCGAGCAGACGAGCCGGACCAACCAGCTGCTGGTCTCGGCGATCGCGGTGATCTCGCTGATCGTCGGCGGCATCGGCGTGATGAACATCATGCTGGTCTCGGTGGTCGAGCGCGTGCAGGAGATCGGCATCCGCATGGCGGTGGGCGCGCGGCGGAGCGATATCCGCCAGCAGTTCCTGATCGAGGCGGTGCTCGTCTGCCTGATCGGCGGCATCGTCGGCATCGCGCTCGCACTCGCCATCGCGGCGGGCTTCGCCCGGACCGGCGACGGATCGGCGATGGTCGTGTCCGGCACGTCGATCGTCGTCGCGGTCGCCGTGTCGAGCGTCATCGGCATCGTCTTCGGGCTGCTGCCGGCGCGCAACGCGGCGCGGCTCGATCCGGTGGACGCGCTCGCGCAAAGCTGACGCGCAGTCGCTTGGTCAGGCGGCCGCTCGGACCGGCCGCTCGGTGCGGTCCTGTCCCTGCATCATCGCGGCGAAGAGCGGCTGCCGGACGAGCAGCGCGTCGACGCTGCCGCTGTCGACGATGCGTCCGGCGACCATCAGCACGACCCGGTCGAAGTGTTCGAGCAGGCTCATGCGATGGACCGACGCGACGCGGGGCGCCGACGGGAACGCGGCCTTCAACGAGCGGACGACGTGCGCCTCGGTCATCGGGTCGAGCGCGCTGGTCGGCTCGTCGAGGAGGAGCACCGAACTGTCCGCGGCCGCGACGATGCCGCGTGCGAGACAGAGCCGCTGCCGCTGGCCGCCCGACAGGTTCGTGCCGCGCTCGGCGATCGGCGTCGCGAGTCCGTCCGGGAGCGTCGCCAGCACCTCGTCGAACGCGCTGATCCGCAGCGCCGACTGCAGCGCCGACTGCAGCGCGGCCGCGTCGAGGTCGCCGTCGGGCGCGATGTTGTCGCGGACGCTCGTCTCGAAGACGTCGGCATCCTGCGGGATCAGCGTCGACACGGTGGCGAGCGGCGCGATGCCGAGATGGCTGACGCCGTCGACCGTCAGGTGGCCGCGTTCGGCGTCGTAGAGCCCGGCCATCACGCGCAGCAGCGTGCTCTTCCCGGAGCCGCTCGGGCCGACCAGTGCGATGCGCTCGCCGCGCTCGAGCGTCAGCGACACGTCCGCGATGCCCTTCGCGGGACCGGCACGCGTGCCGTCGGTCGAAGGCGTCGCCTCGTGCCGGTAAGCGACGCCGTGCAGCTCGATCCGCGACCAGTCGTCGTCGAGACGGGCGGGCCGGGCCGGCTTCGACGGCGCGTTCCAGATCGCGTCGGCGCTCGCGTAATCGACGCGCGAGTGGGCGAAGCCCTGCAACTGCGAGGCCGCGGTGCTGACCACCGCGCCCGCCTGCCCCGCGTACTGATAGACCATGAACGCGCCGCCGATCAGCACGCCGGCGCCCGACGCATGGCTCTGCCAGACGTACAGCGCGACGACGGTCCAGGTCAGCGTCAGCGTCATCAGCTCGACCGCACACCACTTCGCCTCGTTCAGGCGGATGCTGCGCGTCAGCGGCGCGAAGATCGCGTCGAGGCGGCCGTCGAGCATCCGCCGCGTGCTGGCCTCGAGCCGCAGCGCCGACACGGTGACGATGCCGCCGACGAACTGCAGCGCGCCCGACGAGAAGCGGCGCTCGGCATCGTTCTGCGCTTCGGCGAGCACGGTCATCGAACGGTCGAAGCGCCGGCCGACCCAGACCAGCAACGCGTACGCGATGATCGCGAGGAGGCCGATCGACGGCGAGAACAGGACGAGCGCGCCGAGCGTGCCGACGAACGTGACCACGCCGTGCAGGATCACGTACTGGTTCTGCGCGAAGCTGTCGAGCGCGCCGCTCGCCTGGCTCATCCGTTGCTGCACGTCGCTCGCCGGGTGCTGCTCGTGCCATTTCAGCGGTGCCGCGGCGAGCTTGTCGAACAGCGCGCCGGTCACGCCGCGGCGCACGCGGACGCCGACCGCGCGCTCGAGGATGCGTCCCGGTCCGTGCAACGCCCACGCGCCGATCGCCGTCGCGAGCAGCCCGCACACCCAGCCGCCGGCGTGCAGCGCGAAGTCCGGCCCGCCTGCCTGCAACACGTTGATCGCCTGCCCGGCGAACCACGGCAGCGCGAGGCGCAGCAGTTGCGACCCGATCAGCAACGACGCGCCGCCGACCAGCGCGACGCGCGATCCGGCGGAGAAGCGCCACAGGCTGCGGTAGAGGCCGCCGGTCGGCGGCGCGGTCACGGCGGAAGGGGAAGCGAGAGCGATCATGGCGTGGGAAGAGGGGCCCGCGCGGCAGGGGCCGCGCTTCGAGGTCGTCCCCAGAACGTGGCGTCGCGGGCGTGAGCTGACGATCCGGCCGGGCGACTTCGTAACAATTTGCGTTGCCGTGGGGGGGGGGGGGGGGGGGGGGGGGGGGGGGGGGGGGGCCGCCGGCGCGCGCGCCGAGGACACCGCCGCCGCGCCCCCCACGAATCGAGAAAGGCGCACGGTCGACCTCGGCGACGGAACCGTTACCATCCGCACCCCACGTCGCTCTCGGTCCGCATGAACGTCTTCGGCATCGCCGGCTGGTCCAACTCCGGCAAGACCACGCTGATCGAGCGCCTGCTGCCGCTCTTCGTCGCGCGCGGGCTCTCGGTGTCGGTGGTCAAGCACGCACACGAGAAGTTCGACATCGACCGGCCGGGGAAGGACAGCTATCGCATCCGCGAGGCGGGGTCGCACGAGGTCCTGATCAGCTCGCCCGCGCGCTGGGCGCTGATGCGCGAGCATCGCGGCGCGGCCGAGCCGGCCCTGCCCGAGCTGCTCGCGCGACTGTCGCCGTGCGACCTCGTGCTCGTCGAGGGCTTCAAGCGCGAGGCGATCCCGAAGCTCGAGGTCCATCGCGCGGCGATCGGCAAGAGCCTGCTGTCACCGGACGATCCGCACATCGTCGCGATCGCGAGCGACGTCGCGCTCGCGACCGGACTGCCGCAGTTCCGGCTCGACGACGTCGAGCGCATCGCGGCCTTCATCGTCGCCGCCATCGGGTCGCGGGGGCACGCGCCGGTCGGCACACCCCTCCCGTAGAATCCGCCGCTTCCCTTCGACGCGGAGCCCGGATGACCATCAAGTCGGATCGCTGGATACGCCGCATGGCCGAAGCGCACCGGATGATCGAGCCGTTCGAGCCGCAGCAGGTGCGGATGTCCGGCGATCACAAGATCGTCAGCTACGGAACGTCGAGCTACGGCTACGACATCCGCTGCGCGAACGACTTCAAGATTTTCACGA
>CAXTDA010000204.1:0-7205 GCA_964242935.1 uncultured Burkholderiaceae bacterium
CACTCCACCAGCCTGGCCACCAGCCTGGCCACCAGCCTGGCCACCAGCCTGGCTGAACTGCCATGCCGATGCCGTCACCGGGGGAATCGCCGGCCCGGCACCGACATCCCCGTCAGCCGCGTTCCGGCTCCGGCAGGGCGAACAGCCGATCCCAGAACGGATCGCAGACCAGCTTCTCCATCACGCCGCCGTCGCGCCGGTCGTCGGGGCAGCCGCCCTGATACGCCAGGGTGCGCGACGCCAGCTCGTTGTTGACCTCGCGCGCGAAGTCGGGGCCGAGCCGGCGGGTCAGCACCACCATCATCGCGCGGGTGCCTTCCGACCCCCAGATGCTGCGCGGGTCGGGAACGTAGGGCTCCTCCTCATCGGCGCCGTTCGCCTCGTCGTCGTCGACGACGGCCCCGGGTTCGCCGAGGCGGTGCTCAAGCGCGCGTTCGAGCCCTACGTGGCGACCAAGGCGAAGGGCACCGGGCTCGGCCTCGCGGTGGTCAAGAAGATCGTCGACGAACACCAGGCGCGCATCGAGTTGAAGAACCGTGAAGAAGGAGGTGCCGTTGTCGTCAGTGTCTTCACGCGCGTGGTGCATCGGCCAGCCAAGGTTGCCTGATGATTCCGCCGTCCGGCCTGTGACGAGCGCGGCGCGCCCCGGCGACCTTCCTGCTCCCTGAAGCTCTGTGCAGAGCTGCCCAACGACGCGCATCGCCGGTCCTCGGGCGATGCGTTTTCCTCTCCGCGGTAACGCATGGCCAATATCCTCGTAGTCGACGACGAAGTCGGAATCCGGGAGCTCCTGTCGGAGATCCTGGGTGACGAGGGACACGTCGTCTCGGTCGCCGAGAACGCGGCCGCGGCTCGCGGGAAACGCCAGACGGAGACGTTCGACCTCGTTCTGCTCGACATCTGGATGCCGGACACCGACGGCGTCACGCTGCTCAAGGAGTGGGCCGCCGTCGGGGCGTTGACGATGCCGGTGATCATGATGTCGGGGCACGCGACGATCGATACGGCCGTCGAGGCGACGCGGATCGGCGCGATCGACTTCCTCGAGAAGCCGATCGCGTTGCAGAAGCTGTTGCGCGCGGTGCAGAAGGGTCTCGACCGCGGTTCGATGCGGGCGCTGGCGCAGGCGGCCGCGGCGCGCGGCCCGCGAACCGCCGGCACCGTGCCCAGCGGAACCGCGAACGACGGAATCGAACTGCCGAGCCGGGGCGGACCGTCGTTCGGTACGAGCGCGAACGATCCGGGCGTCGCGTTGCCGATGAGTCCGAGCGTGGCCGTCGGTCCGTTCGCCCACGGCATCGACGCGACGGGCGCGCAGGACGCCTTTCCGATCCGCGGCAACGTGCCGCTCGACCTGCCGCTTCGCGAGGCGCGGGATGCCTTCGAACGCGCGTACTTCGAATACCACCTCGCGCAGGAGAACGGCAGCATGACGCGCGTCGCCGAGAAGACCGGACTCGAGCGCACGCACCTGTACCGCAAGCTGAAGCAACTCGGCATCGAGTTGAACAAGTCGCCGCGGCGCTAGACGAGCCGCCGGGCGGGCTCCCGCTCCGCATCGTCGATCGACGACTCAAGCTCGATCCGTCGCTGCCGATGAGTGGGCATGGCGCCCATCCCGCCTGTCGGACCTTGATTCGCGCCCTTTGGCCCCGAACTTGCTTCAAGTCTCGGTAGGGAGCCGCTCAACGGGGTCGGACCCCTCGCAATCGGAGTCGTCGATGAACATGATCTACAACAGTCCGAACTATTGCGTCGTCGAATTCGCCAGCTTCGCCGCGCGCGACGGGCGCGAAGAGAACGGCGGATTCGAAATCATGGACAAGACGGCGAAGCGCGAAATCTTCATCGGCGGCCTGCTCGCCGACGCGTTTCGCAAGGACGTCACGTCGCTGATCGACTCGGAGCCCTCCACCGAGGACATCGACGAGTACCTGTCGCGCTTCGACGCGATGATGCAGCAGCCGCTCGTCCTTCACTGATCGCCGGCGGCGATGCACGGTCCGCGGTAGAGTCCGTCCTTCGCCGCGGCCGGAACGCACGGCGCTCGCCCCGCGGGCGGGTTTCGATGTCCCCGTGTCCGGCGCTGCCTTCCGGAGCCCGCCATGACCGTCGACGCCACCGTCGTCCTTCCCGAACTGCTCGACCGCCGCATCCTGATCATCGACGGCGCGATGGGCACGATGATCCAGCGCTACAAGCTCGACGAGGCCGCGTATCGCGGCGAGCGCTTCGCGGACTTCGCGGCGCCCGGTGCGCAGTCGATCGATTCGGTGCACGTGAAGGGCAACAACGAGCTGCTGACGCTCACGCAGCCGCACGTCATCCGCGAGATCCACGAGCAGTACCTCGCCGCCGGCGCCGACCTGATCGAAACCAACACGTTCGGGGCGACGCGCATCGCGCAGGCCGACTACCACATGGAAGACCTGGCCTACGAGATGAACGTCGAGGCGGCGAAGATCGCCCGCGCCGCGTGCGACAAGTACGCCACGCCGGACCGGCCGCGCTTCGTCGCCGGCGCGCTCGGCCCGACGCCAAAGACCGCGTCGATCTCGTCGGACGTCAACGATCCGGGCGCGCGCAACGTCACGTTCGACGACCTGCGCGACGCGTATTACGAGCAGGTGCGCGGTCTCGTCGACGGCGGCTGCGACCTGTTCCTGGTCGAGACCATCTTCGACACGCTGAACGCGAAGGCCGCGCTGTTCGCCATCGAGCAGTTCTACGAGGACACCCGTCATCCCCGCCTGCCGCTGATGATCTCGGGTACCGTCACCGATGCGTCGGGCCGCATCCTCTCGGGCCAGACCGTCGAGGCGTTCTGGAACTCGGTGCGCCACGCGCAGCCGATCTCGATCGGACTGAACTGCGCGCTCGGCGCGGCGCTGATGCGGCCTTACGTGGCCGAGCTGTCGCGCATCGCCGACACCCGCGTCAGCGTGTATCCGAACGCGGGGCTGCCGAACCCGATGAGCGACACCGGCTTCGACGAGACGCCGGAGATCACGTCGTCGCTGGTGAAGGAGTTCGCGGAAGCCGGCTTCATCAACTTCGCCGGCGGCTGCTGCGGCACGACGCCGGATCACATCGCGGCGATCGCGAAGGCGCTGGAACACCTGCCGCCGCGGCTGCTGCCGCCCGAACAACTGCCGCTCGCCGCCTGATGGTCCGCGTCAACGAGCCCTACCGGCCGCTCCGCCTGTCCGGACTCGAGCCGTTCACGATCGGCGCCGACTCGCTGTTCGTCAACGTCGGCGAACGCACCAACGTCACCGGCTCGAAGGCGTTCGCGCGGATGATCCTCGAGGAGCGCTTCGAGGACGCGCTCGTCGTCGCGCGCCAGCAGGTCGAGAACGGCGCGCAGATCATCGACATCAACATGGACGAGGCGATGCTCGACTCGAAGGCGGCGATGGTTCGCTTCCTTCACCTGATCGCGTCCGAGCCCGACATCGCGCGCGTGCCGATCATGATCGACTCCTCGAAGTGGGACGTGATCGAGGCGGGCCTGAAGTGCGTGCAGGGCAAGTGCATCGTCAACTCGATCTCGATGAAGGAAGGCGAGCAGGCCTTCCTGAAGCAGGCGACGCTGTGCAAGCGCTACGGCGCGGCCGCGGTCGTGATGGCGTTCGACGAGAAGGGCCAGGCCGACACGTTCGAGCGGAAGATCGAGATCTGCCGGCGTGCCTACGACCTGCTCGTCGACACGATCGGCTTTCCGGCCGAGGACATCATCTTCGATCCGAACATCTTCGCGATCGCGACCGGCATCGAGGAGCACAACAACTACGCGGTCGACTTCATCGAGGCCTGCAAGTGGATCCGCGCGAACCTGCCGCACGCGAAGATCTCGGGCGGCGTGTCGAACGTGAGCTTCTCGTTCCGCGGCAACGACCCGGCGCGCGAAGCGATCCACACGGTGTTCCTGTACCACGCGGTCAAGGCCGGTCTCAACATGGGCATCGTCAACGCCGGCATGCTCGGCGTCTACGACGACCTGGCGCCCGAACTGAAGGAGAAGGTCGAGGACGTCGTCCTCAATCGACGGCCCGATGCGACCGAGCGCTTCGTCGATTTCGCGGCGACCCTGAAGGCCGGCGGCAAGAAGGAAGAGGCCAATCTCGAATGGCGTGCCGAGCCGGTCGAGGCGCGCCTTGCCCACGCCCTGGTCCACGGCATCACGCAGTTCATCGTCGAGGACACCGAGGAGATGCGCCAGAAGATCGACGCCGCCGGTGGCCGTCCGATCCAGGTCATCGAAGGGCCGTTGATGGACGGCATGAACATCGTCGGCGACCGCTTCGGCGCCGGCAAGATGTTCCTGCCGCAGGTGGTCAAGAGCGCGCGTGTGATGAAGAGCGCGGTCGCGCACCTGATCCCGTTCATCGAGGCGGAGAAGGCCGCGTTCGTCGCGGCCGGCGGCGAAGCGAAGGCGAAGGGCAAGATCGTCATCGCGACCGTCAAGGGGGACGTCCACGACATCGGCAAGAACATCGTCACGGTCGTGCTCCAGTGCAACAACTTCGACGTCGTCAACATGGGCGTGATGGTCCCGTGTTCCGAGATCCTCGCGATGGCGAAGACCGAGGGCGCCGACATCATCGGCCTGTCGGGGCTGATCACGCCCAGCCTCGAGGAGATGGCGTATGTCGCGAAGGAGATGCAGCGCGACGACCACTTCCGCATGCTGAAGATCCCGCTCCTGATCGGCGGCGCGACGACGTCGCGCGCGCACACGGCGGTCAAGATCGCGCCGAATTACGACGGGCCGGTGGTGCACGTGACCGACGCGAGCCGGTCGGTCCGCGTCGCTCAGAGCCTGCTGACCGAGACCGGCAAGGAGGGCTATGTCGCGGAGATCGAGGCCGACTATGCGAAGCTCCGCGAACTCCACGCCAGCAAGAAGGCGTCGCCGCTGATCGCGCTCGACGCGGCGCGGAAGAACCGGGTCGCGATCGACTGGGCGACCGTTGAGCTGCCGAAGCCGAAGTTCATCGGACGCCGCGTCTTCAAGAACTACGACCTGCGCGAGATCGCCGAGGCGATCGACTGGGGCCCGTTCTTCCAGACCTGGGAACTGCACGGCGCCTTCCCCGCGATCCTGACCGACGAGATCGTCGGCGAGTCGGCGCGCCGCGTGTACGGCGACGGCCAGATGATGCTGAAGAAGGTGCTGTCGAACCGCTGGCTGACGGCGAACGCGATCGTCGCGTTCTATCCGGCTTCGAGCATCGACGAGGACATCGTGCTGTACGCGGACGAGTCGCGGACCACGCCGGTGCTGACGTGGACGGGTCTTCGCCAACAGACCCAGAAGCCGCCGGGCACGCCCAATCGCGCGCTCGCCGACTACATCGCGCCGCAGGATTCGGGTCGGCACGACTGGATCGGCGCGTTCGCGGTGACCACCGGCCTCGGCGTCGACAAGCAGGCGGCGCGCTTCGAGGCCGAGCACGACGACTACTCGTCGATCATGCTGAAGGCCATCGCCGACCGGCTCGCCGAGGCGTTCGCCGAGACGCTGCACGCGCGGGTGCGCCGCGACCTCTGGGGCTACGCGGCCGACGAGACGCTCGACAACGCGGCGCTGATCGCCGAGAAGTACCGCGGCATCCGCCCCGCACCCGGTTACCCGGCCTGTCCCGACCATATCGTGAAGGCGCCGCTGTTCGAGCTGATCCGCGCCGACGAGATCGGCATGTCGATCACCGAGAGCTTCGCGATGCTGCCGGCCTCGTCGGTGTCGGGCTTCTACTTCGCCAACGCGGCCGCGCGTTATTTCGCGGTCGGACGAATCGGCAGCGACCAGGTCGAGGACGTGGCGCGCCGCCAGGACCAGACCGTCGGCGACGTCGAACGGCGGCTCGCGCCGAATCTCTGAAACGGCGCGCGTCATCCCGAGCGTGTAGGCTCGACGGTCCTCCGCTGCGACCGTCCCCGCCATGTCCGTGATCCTCCAGGTCGAGCACACCACGATCTACCGCTACGCGCGACCGGTCGCGTTCGGCGAGCATCGCGTGATGTTCCGGCCGCGTTCGGGCTACGACGTGCAGGTCCTCGACCTGTCGCTCGACGTGTCGCCCGCGGCCGATATCCGCTGGGTGCAGGACGTGTTCTCGAACGCGGTCACGCTCGTCACGCCGCGGTCGACCGCCGACCACCTCGAGATCGTCGCGCGCTTTCGCATCGAGCACTTCGGCGCGAGCGGCATCGAGTCGCCGCTGGCGCCGCACGCGGAGATCTATCCGTTCGCGTACAGCGGCGAGGAGCGCATCGACCTCGGCGGCTTTCTGGTGCCGCAGCACGGCGACCCCGACGGTCGCGTGACGGCGTGGGCGAACATGTTCATCCCGTCGATCGGCGACATCCCGACGCGGCGCATGCTGACCGACATCACGTCGACCATCAAGAGCGACTTCGCGTACGTGAACCGCGACGTCGAAGGCACGCAGACGCCGACGCAGACGCTGCAGCTGCGGACCGGCTCGTGCCGCGACTTCGCGCTGTTGATGATCGAGGCGGTGCGGCGGCTCGGCTTCGCGGCGCGCTTCGTGTCGGGCTACATCTACGACCCGGCGGTCGACGGCGTCGCCGGCGCCGTGGTCGGCGGCGGGGCGACCCACGCGTGGGTCGAGGTCTACGTCCCCGGCGCCGGCTGGCTGACGTTCGATCCGACCAACACGCTCTACGGAGGCACCGACCTGATCCGCGTCGCAGTCACGCGCGACGCGTTCCAGGCCGCGCCGGTGCAGGGCTCGTTCACCGGGCGCGTCGGCGACTACCTCGGGATGGACATCGACGTGCGGGTCCATCGGCTGTCGGACGTCGTGGTGCCCGGCGTCTGACCTCCGAGTTTCGTGGACGCGTCGCCCGAGCTCGTCGCGCTGCGGCGGGCGGCCGTCCGGCACACGCTGTTCCCGCCGGTCGCGCTCGAGGCCGCATTCGATCGTCTCGGCTTCGTGCAGGCCGATCCGATCCGGGCACCGGCCCGCGCGCAGGACCTGATCCTCCGGCATCGCGTGGCCGGCTTCCGCGCCGGCGACCTCGAACGGGCCTATCCCGACCTGCCGCTCGTCGAGGACATGGTCCACGTGTACGGCTTCCTGCATCGCCGTCACCGCGCACTGCTGCATCCGCGCCGCATCGCGCGCGTGTTCCACGTCGAGGCCGAGCACCCGCGGCTGCGACGCGCGATCCTCGAA
>CAXTDA010000205.1:0-5610 GCA_964242935.1 uncultured Burkholderiaceae bacterium
GGTGCGCGCGAGCGACCGGGTGGCGGCGGCGGACTGATAATCGGCCTGCGCCTGCGCGAGCTGCTGCTCGATCTCGGGCGCGTCGAGGATCGCCAGCGTCTGCCCGGCGGCGACGCGGTCGCCGATGTCGGCCAGCCAGCGGCGGACATAGCCGTTGGTGCGCGCGTAGATCGCGGCGCTGTTATAGGCCTGCACGTTGCCGGGCAGGACGAGGCCCTCGCCCGCGCCGGCCTTGGACGGGCGCACGATATTGACGCTCTGGATCCCATTGTCGTCCGCCACCGCGGCGAGACGGTGGTCCGAACTGACGCGCGCGCCGATTCCGACCGCGACGACGGCCAGCGCGATCGCGGCGGCGCCGATGCCGTAGCGGGTAAGGCTGCGGGGGGCGGGCGCATCAGGCATAAGCGGGTTCCGGGGTCTTGACGCGGGCAGGCTTGCCGGCGCGGGCATGGGCGAAGGCGAACACGACGGGCACGAACAGCAGGGTCGCGATCGTGGCACAGATCAGCCCGCCGATCACGGCGCGGCCCAGCGGCGCATTCTGCTCGCCGCCTTCGCCCAGACTGAGCGCCAACGGCAGCATGCCGATGATCATGGCGAGCGCCGTCATCAGCACCGGGCGGAAGCGGACCATCCCCGCCTCCAGCGCGGCGGCGGTGGCGTCGCCCAGCTCCATCAGCCGCTCGCGCGCGAAGCTCACCACCAGGATCGAATTGGCGGTGGCGACGCCCATGCACATGATCGCGCCGGTCAGCGCCGGCACCGACAGCGTGGTGTGCGTCGCGAACAGCATCCAGACGATGCCGGCGAGCGCCGCGGGCAGCGCGGTGATGATCACGAACGGGTCGCTCCACGACTGGAAGTTGACGACGATCAGGAGGTAGATCAGCACGATCGCGCCGAGCAGGCCGAACAGCAGACCGTTGAACGCGCTGTCCATCGTGCGGACCTGCCCGACCAGCGCGACGGTCGATCCCTTCGGGACCTCGCCCGCGGTGTCCGCGACGATGCGGCGGATGTCCTTCGCGACCGCGCCGAGGTCGCGGTCCTGCGTCGTCGCGTTGATCTGCACGACCGGCTGGATGTCGTAGTGGCTGACGACCGCGTTGCTGGTGTTGCGGCTGAAGCGCGCGAGGCCGCCGAGCACTTGCGGCACGCTGTTCGCGCCGCCGCTGATCGGCAGGTTGGCGAGCGCCGACAGCGAGTCGAGCGCGTACTGCGGCGACTGCAGCACGATCGGATACGACACGCCGTTCGCTGGGTTCAGCCAGAACGTCGGCGCGACCTGGCTGCTGCCGGCGAGGTTGACGACGAGGCTGTTCGTCACGTCGCGCGTCGTGATGCCGACGTCCTGCGCGCGCGTGCGATCGACGTCGATGTCGAACACCGGACTCTTCCGCGACTGCTGGATGCGCGCGTCGGCGACGCCCGGCACGCGGCGGATCGCCTTCAGCAGCTTGTTCGCGTAGTCGAAGTTTGCCTCGTAGCTGTTGCCGCGCACCTGCAGGTCGATCGGCGCCGGCGCGCCGAAGTTCAGGATCTGACTGACGATGTCGGCCGGCGGGAACGAGAACACGGTATCGGGAAAGCGGAGCGGCAGGCGCTCGCGGAGCGTCCGCACGTAGTCCGCGGTCGGCCGGTGCCCCTCGCGAAGCGCGATCTGCACGTCGCCGTCCTGGGTGCCGACGACGCCGGTGTTGTTGTAGGTCAGGTTGATGCTCGACGGCGGCAGCCCGATGTTGTCGACCAGTGTCGTGATCTCGTCGGCGGGAATGACGTCGCGGATCGCCTCCTCGATCTCCGCGAAGCGCGTCGCCGACTCCTCGACGCGGGTGCCGACCGGCACCCGGGCATGCATCAGGATCTGACCGCCGTCGACCGCCGGGAAGAAGTTGCTCCCGAGGAACGGGACGAGCGCGAACGACAGCAGCACGACCGCCATGAAGCCGATCACGAAGACGGGCCGGCGCCCGAGCGCCATCGCCAGCAGCTCGCGGTAGCCGGCGCGGAAGCGCTCGAAACGCGCCTCGAAGCCGCGCTGGAAGCGCTGCAGCGGATTGCGGCTCGCTGCGCCGGCCGGGTCGTGCGCGGCGTGGGGTTTGAGCAGGAACTTCGACATCGTCGGCACCAGCGTCCGCGACAGCACGAACGAGCAGGCCATCGCGAACATCACGGCCTCGGCCATCGGCACGAACAGGAAGCGCGCGACGCCCGAGAGGAAGAACATCGGCACGAACACGATGCAGATGCAGAGCAGCGACACGAACGCCGGCCCGACGATCTGCCGGGCGCCGTCCATGATCGCGGTCTCGACGTCCTTGCCGTGCTCGAGGTGCCAGTTGATGTTCTCGATCGTCACCGTCGCGTCGTCGACCAGGATGCCGACCGCGAGCGCGAGGCCGCCGAGCGTCATGATGTTGAGCGTCTCGCCGATCGCCGACAGCGCGATGATCGAGCCGAGGATCGACAGCGGGATCGAGATCGCGATGATCACGGTCGACCGCCAGCTGCCGAGGAAGAGCAGGATCATCAGGCTCGTCAGCGCGGCCGCGATCGCGCCCTCGACCGCGACGCCGCGGATCGCGGCGCGGACGAAGATCGACTGGTCGTTGATCGGCGTCACGACGAGGTTGTCGGGGAGCGCGGGCTTCAGCGACGCGAGCCGCGCGCGCAGGCCGTCGACGATCGCGAGCGTCGACGTCGCGCCGTTCTTCAGCACCGACATCAGCACCGAGCGGCCGCCGTCGACGTGGACGATGTTGGTCTGCGGCGAGTTGCCGTCGTGCACGTTCGCGACGTCGCGGATGTAGACGGTGGTCCCGCCGACGACCTTGATCGGCAGGTTGCCGAGGTCGACGATCGCCGACGGCGCGTTGTTGAGCTGCAGCGTGTATTCGGTGCCGCCGATCTTCTGCGTGCCGACCGGAACGATCAGATTCTGCGCCGCGAGCGCGTTCGCGACGTCCTGCGCCGACAGGCCGCGCGCCTGGATCGCGGCGGTGTCGAGGTCGATCTGCACGAGGCGCTGCTTGCCGCCGTACGGGAACGGGATCGCGGCGCCGGGCACCGTGACGAGCGGCGGGCGCAGCGTGTTCACCGCGAGGTCGAACAGGTTCTGTTCGGACAGCCCCTTCCCGGACAGCGCGATCTGCAGGATCGGCACCGTCGACGCGCTGTAGTTGAGGATCAGCGGCGGCGTGATGCCGGGCGGCATCTGTCGCAGCACCGTCTGCGAGATCGCTGCCACCTGTGCGTTCGCGACCGCAACGTTGACGCCGGGCTGGAAGAAGATCTTGACGATTCCGAAGCCCGCGTACGAGTTCGCCTCGATGTGCTCGATGTCGTTGACGGTGGTCGTGAGGCTCCGCTCGTACAGCGTCACGATGCGGCCGTTCATCTGCTCCGGCGGCAGCCCGGTGTACTGCCACGCGACCGCGATCACCGGGATGCGGATCTCGGGGAAGATGTCGGTCGGCGTGCGCAGCGCCGCGAGCGGGCCGACGATCAGCAGCAGCAGCGCGAGCACCACGAACGTGTACGGGCGCTGCAGCGCGACGCGGACGATGCCGATCAGCAAGTGCGATCCTCGCGGCAAGAGGCGATCGGGGTCATCGTTGCGGTTCGTTTCGAGGCGACATCGGACCCCGCGACGAGCCGCAAGGACCGGGCCCGTTCGGGAGGAAGCGCGATTCTAGTGTGATCGACGGACGATGCGGAGCAGACCGTGGGAAGTGCGAACTGAACCGGTCATTTTCTGACGACGCGTCGTCCGAATCGCCTCTACGATTCGCGTTCGCTGGTACGCCCCTTGCGTGTGCCCGATTCAACAGGAGAAAGCATGCAGATTCGCGTCGGCTTCGAGATGGCTTACCAGTGCCCGCAGGAAACGCCGATGCTGCTCGCGCTGAACATCCATTACTCGCGAGCATCCGACCTGGTCCGGCCGGATCATCTCGTCACCGATCCGCCGGTTCCGATCCAGCAATATCGCGACTCGTTCGGCAACTGGTGCAGCCGCATCGTCGCCCCACCGGGACGCATCGTCCTCACGGCCGACGCGATCGTCAACGACAGCGGCGAACCCGACGTCGTGGCGCTCGACGCGCCGCAGACGCCGGTCGACGAGTTGCCCGACTCGACGCTTGTCTATCTGCTCGGCAGCCGCTACTGCGAGACCGACCAGCTGTCGAACATCGCGTGGAATCTCTTCGGATCGACGCCGCGCGGCTGGGCGCGAGTCCAGGCGATCTGCGACTTCGTGCACCGGCACATCGAGTTCGGCTACCACCATGCACGCCGCACGCGCACCGCGTTCGAGGCCTACAACGAGGGCCGCGGCGTATGCCGCGACTTCGCGCACCTCGGCGTCGCGCTCTGTCGCTGCATGAACATTCCGGCGCGCTACTGCACCGGTTACATCACCGACATCGGCATCGATCCGGTGCCGACCGCACCGATGGACTTCGCCGGCTGGTTCGAGGCGTTCCTCGGCGATCGCTGGTACACGTTCGATCCGCGCAACAACACGCCGCGGATCGGCCGCATCCTGATGGGCCGCGGCCGCGACGCGTGCGACGTGGCGCTCGCGAACACGTTCGGGCCGAACTATCTCGAGAGCTTCAAGGTGTGGGCCGACGAATACCGGCCTGCGATGGCCGCCTGACGACGCCCGCGGCGGCGCGTCGATGCTGCGCCAGTTCAGCGACGCGCTGGTCGTCGAGACGCGGGGCCGCGGTCTCGTCGAGGTCACCGGCGCGGTGGCCGGCGCGGTGACGGCGAGCGGCTTCGAAAGCGGCCTCGCCACGCTCTTCGTGCGTCACACGTCGGCCAGCCTGCTGGTCCAGGAGAACGCCGACCCGACCGTGCGCGGCGACCTCGACCGCTTCTTCGCGCGACTCGTCCCCGACGGCGACGCGCTGTTCCGCCATCGCGACGAAGGGCCGGACGACATGCCGGCGCACGTGCGGGCGGCGCTAACGGCGGTCCAGCTGTCGATCCCGCTCGTCGGCGGACGCCTCGCGCTCGGCACCTGGCAGGGGATCTACCTCTGGGAGCACCGTCTGCGGCCGCATCGCCGCGAGATCGCGCTGCACCTGGTCGGCGACTAACGACCGATCGAGGTTCGGGTTGATGCGTCCGCGCATCGCATCGCGCCGCCGAGGTGGACGATCGCGGTCGCCGCGGGTAACTTTCTCCGGACGCGCACTGAAACCTCAAGGGGAAGTCCATGGCAGCCCGCTCGATCGCGACGCTCACGCTCAGCTTCGGTCTCGTCTCGATCCCGGTCCGGCTGTATTCGGCGACCGAGAGCGCGGCCAGCATCCGCTTCAACCTCCTCGCGAAAGACGGCTCGCGCGTCAAGCAGCAATACGTGTCCGAGAAGGATCAGACCGTCGTTTCGCGCGCCGAGATGGTGAAGGGCTACGAGTTCGAGAAGGACCGCTTCGTGCTGTTCACGCCGGAGGAGCTGAAGGCGCTCGAGGAAGGCAGCTCGCATTCGATCGACATCGTCGCGTTCATCCCCGAGAAGGCGGTCGACCCGGTCTACTACGACAAGGCCTACCTGCTCGCGCCCGACAAGCGCGGCGGCAAGCCGTACGCGCTGCT
>CAXTDA010000205.1:5710-7195 GCA_964242935.1 uncultured Burkholderiaceae bacterium
CCGAGGAACGGAAGGCACCGAAGCGCGCGGCGAAGGCCGCACCGACGCCGGTGGCGGACGCGCCGGCACCGCGGACCCGCGCGAGGAAGTGACCTCGGTTGCCGGGCAGTCGTACGGCATGCAACGGGTTCAGGAGCTGCTCGGCATCTCCCGGACGACGATCACGCAGCTCGTCAACGCGGGCTTCGTCACGCCGTCGCGCGGCCCGCGCAACGAGCACCTCTTCTCGTTCCAGGACCTGATGCTGCTCCGGACCGCGCACGCGCTGCAGAAGGGCAAGGTCCCGCCGAAGAAGATCGTCCGGTCGCTCGAGCGCCTGAAGCAGACGCTGCCCGCCGAGCTGCCGTTGACCGGCCTTCGCCTCACGGCCGTCGACTCGAACGTCGTCGTCAGCGACCGGCTCGGTCGTTGGGAGGCCGACTCGGGACAGTTCCTGATGGACTTCGAGGTGACGACGGTCGGCGGCGACGTGGCCTTCCTGTCGCCGAGCGACGCGCGGGCCGAAGGTCGGGGGAGCGACGCGGAAGGGATCGACCCCTCGGCGCTGTTCGACCGCGCGCTCGCGCTCGAGCCGCGCGACGCGACGGCCGCGGAAGCCGCGTACCGGGAACTGATCGAACGCATCCCGACGCACGTCGACGCCTATCTCAACCTCGGCACGCTGCTCTGCGCGGCCGGACGGCACGACGACGCGATGATGCTCTACGACGCCGCGCTGGCCCGCGTGCCGGACGCGGCGTCGTTGCATTTCAACCGCGCGATCGCGCTCGAAGACCAGCAGCGCTTCGACGAGGCGGCGGCCGGTTACGGCCGGGCACTGGCGCTCGATCCCGACCTCGCCGACGCGCACTTCAACCTCGGGCACCTGCGCGAGCGCCTCGGCGACCCGCGAGGCGCACTGCGGCACCTGAGTGCCTATCGAAAGCTGCGCCGCTGAAGCCCGCCCGCACCGAACGCGACGTCCGCATCGATCTCGCCGCCGCCTACCGCCTCGCAGCGCGCCGGGGCTGGGACGACACCGTCTACACGCACATCTCGGCGACGGTCCCGGGCGAGGAGGGCGTCTACCTGATCAACCCGTTCGGGGCGCGGTTCGACGAGATCACCGCTAGCGGCCTCGTCAAGGTCGACACCGCCGGCCGCGTCGTCGACGGCTCCGGCCGGCGCGTCAATCCGACCGGCTTCGCGATCCACGGTGCCATCCACGCCGCGCGGCCCGAGCTCGAGAGCGTGGTCCATCTGCATACGCCGGCCGGGATCGCGCTCGCGATGCTGCCGGACGGCCTGCAGCCGACGTCGCAATGGGCGATGCGCCTCTTCGGGCGCCTCGGGCGCCACCCGTACGAAGGGCTCGCGCTCGGCATCGATGAGCAGGCCCGGCTGGTCGCGAACCTGGGGTCGCTCGACGGCCTGATCCTCGAGAATCACGGACCGCTCACCGTCGGCCGCGCGGTCGAGCAGATACATCAGCATCCAGGCCTCGGC
>CAXTDA010000206.1:0-7176 GCA_964242935.1 uncultured Burkholderiaceae bacterium
GCGCCGGTCTTCGGCACCGTGATCTCGTCGACGCCGGTCGTGGTCCAGGTCACCGTGCCGCGTCAGCAGTGCGCCGACCAGCCCGGCTACGTCCAGGCGCCGCCGAGCGGCGGCGGCGCGATCGTCGGCGGCATCCTCGGCGGCCTCGCCGGCAACGCGATCGGCGCGGGCGCCGGACGGGCGCTCGCCACCGGCGTCGGGGCGATCGCCGGTGCCGTCGTCGGCAACGGCGTCGAAGCGGCCAACACGCCGTCGGTGCCGGTCACGACGACCAACTGCACCTACTCGCGGTCGGTGGAATCGCGCGTCACCGGCTACGACGTCGTCTACGAGTGCAACGGCCAGCGCTACACGACACGCACCGCCCGCGACCCGGGCGACCGCATCGCGCTCGACCTGCGCCCGGCGGCGGAGTCGCCGTCGCCGTACGACGATCCGGCCCGCACGAACGTCGCTGCAGCACCGGCCTATCCCGCCTACCCACCGTATCCGACCTATCCGGTGCAGGCGCCGTACGTCGATCCGCCGTATCCGTATCCGCCGTTCGGGTACGGCAGCGTCTACTACGGACCGTCGGTCCCCGTGTACATCGAGGGCCGCTTCGGCGGCGGGCGTCACTGGCGCTGAAGCGCCGCGCTCACGCCGGGGCCGGTATCGCCGTCGCCTGAAGCTCGGCCTGGCTCTTCCGGATCGCGGCCTCGAACTGCGCCTCGGCATCGGTGCGCGGCATCTGGAGCGGGCCGCCGATCATCGCGAGGAACTGCTGCGCCTGGCGTTGCGCGAGGGCCTGCACGACGGCATCGGGAATGGGAGGCGCCGCCCGCGGTAACGACAGCGCGAGGACCTCGCCGATGTGCGATGCGTTCGCGACGCGCTTCCCCATGTCGGGGATCTGTCCGTCCGCCGAGCAGAAGCGAAGCAGGATCGTCTTCAGCAGCGACGCGTGATCGAAGACGGTGCTGCAGCACTTGCCGCGATCGACCGACGCGCCCGCGAAGAAGGCCGGCACCCGCACCCCGTAGCGTCCGAACGTCGCGGCGTCGTCGTCGACCGCGGCCGGCGGCGTGACATGGTCGAAGAAGCCGCCGTGTTCGTCGTACACGACGACGAGCAGCGTGCGCGACCACTGGGGGCTGTTGGCGAGCGCCGAGTAGACGAGCGACACCAGCGCCTGCCCATCGGCCACGTCGGCCGTCGGATGGTCGTCGTTGTGGAAGAAGTGGGGATCGATCCACGAGACCGACGGCAGCTGCCCGCGCTGCGCATCGCCGATGAAGCTCATGTGGTTGCCGCGGAGCTGCTCGTAGTTCGGCGAACTGCGGTAGTTCGCGTCGGCGAGGCTGAGCGTGCGGTGCTGCGGATCGCCGTAGCCCTTCCAGCTCACGTTGCACCGGTCGAGGTGCCGGACGATGGTCTGCTTGAAATAGAGCGGCAGGGCGGCGCCGTCGCGCGACCCGGCGGCCGACCCGGCCACGGCATACAGGCGGTTCGGCCAGGTGTCGCCCGGCACCGACGCGAACCAGCGGTCGCCGATCGTGAACTCGGTCGCGAGGAAGTCGTAGACCGGAACGTCCTTCGCCTGGAAATAGCGCATGACGATGCTCGGATCGTCCTGCGGATAGCTGTCGTGATAGTTCTGCGCGAACCCGGCCATGCCGCCGGCGATCTGCCGGTCGACGCAGCCGGACTGGTGGCAGGGGTCGTGGAAACCGGGCATCGCCGTCGACAAGGCGGGCGCCACGCCGATGCGATGCGGCGGCCCGGCCGACGGCTGGTACGCGTTGGACATGCCGAGGTCGAGCCCGTCGACATCGGTGCGGCCCGTGAGCGTGAGGTAACCGAGCATCTGGTCGAACGACCGGTTCTCCATCATCAGCACGACCAGATGGTCGAAGCGGTCGAGGTTGGTCCGATCGAGAGGCGACGCGGCCGCAGGGCCGGTCGACGGGGCCGCCACGGCGGCTTTCTTCCTTTTGGCCACGATGTCCCTCCGGATGCGCAAGAGCTCGACGACTCTTGGCTAGGCGCGACGCGATGTCAACCGATGCGTCTCCAGAAACATGCATCGTGGTAGCGCTGTCACGCTAGAATCCCCCGATGGCAACGGACGCCCTTCCAGGCCGGCGGCCGCGACGCGGCAGCGGTGCGGTCACGCTGCACGACGTGGCGCGGCTCGCCGGCGTCGCGCCGATCACGGCATCGCGCGCGCTGAACGTGCCCGCCAAGGGATCGCCCGACGTGCTGAGGCGCGTCGCGGACGCGGTCGCGCGGACCGGCTACGTCGCGAACCGGCTCGCCGGCGGCCTCGCATCGGCGAAGAGCCGGCTGGTCGCCGCCCTGGTGCCGACGATCTCCGGCCCGGTGTTCCTGGAGACGATCCAGTCGCTGACCGAGACGCTCGGCGCGTCGGGTTACCAGTTGATGCTGGGCCAGAGCGGCTATCCCAACCTGCTCGAGGACCCGCTGCTCGAGGCGATCATCGGTCGGCGGCCGGACGGCATCGTGCTGACCGGAATCCTCCGTTCGGCGAGCGGACGGAAGCGCCTGCTGACGAGCGGGATCCCGATCGTCGAGACCTGGGATCTCACGCCGAACCCGCTCGACATGCTGGTGGGCTTCTCGCACGTCGGCGTCGGTGAGGCCGCGGCCGATTTCCTGTTCGGTCACGGACGCCGGCGACTCGCCGTCGTGACCGCTGACGACGAGCGCGCGACTCGACGCCGCGACGCGTTCGTCGCGCGAGCGAAGGCCGCCGGCGCCGGCGCGGTCGCACTCGCGGTGGTCCCGGCGCCGACGACGGTCGGCAGCGGTCGGCGGGCGTTTCGCGAGTTGCTGCGCCGAAAGCGCGTTCCCGACGCCGTCTTCTGCAGCTCCGACCTCCTCGCCCTCGGCGTGCTGCTCGAGGCGCAGAGCCGTGCAATCGCCGTTCCCGGCGACCTGGCGGTCGTCGGTTTCGGCGACCTCGACTTCGCCGCCGACCTCAACCCGGCGCTCACGACCATCCGCGTCGACGGCGCGACGATCGGCCGCCAGGCGGCCCGCTTCGTCATCGACCGCGCCGAGGGGCGGCCGGTCGCCGAGCCGATCGTCGACGTCGGTTTCCGGCTGATCGAGCGGGCGACGACGTGAGTGGACGGTCGATGAAAAATCGCTTGCGTGGTCGATCGAGGTAGCGCTACCATCGTGTCTGGTAGCGCTACCGTCTGGTGGCGCCGACGAAGCTCGGACCGGATCGCATCGGATCGCGGACGCGCGTAGACGCGCGAGCTCGTAGTTCAGGAGACGTCATGGCCCTTTCGAGAGCTTCGATCGCCGCGCCGCTGCAGGCCGTCCGCGATCGCGCCGCGCCGACCGCGCTGTTCCCCGCTCGCGCCAACCGCCTCGTCGCGTCGCTTCCCGATACGGAATGCGCGCGATGGTCACGTCACCTCGAATGCGTCGCGCTGCCGCAGGGCCGGACCCTCTCCGACAGCGGCCGCCCGGCGAGCCATGCGTACTTCCCGGTCACCGCGGTCGTCTCGCTGATCGCCGTCTGCGACGACGGCTACTCGCCCGAGATCGCGACGGTCGGCAACGAAGGCGTCGTCGGCATCGCGCTCTTCATGGGCGGCGACTCGATGCCGGGCCGCGCCGTCGTGCTGAGTGGCGGCCATGGTTACCAGCTGCCGGCCGACATCCTGAAGGAAACCTTTCACGCATCGCCCGTCGTGATGCGGCTGCTGCTGCGATACACCCAGGCGCTGCTGACGCAGATGGGCCGGGTGGGCGTCTGTACCCGTCGGCACACGGTGGTCGAGCAGCTGTGCCGCTGGTTGCTGGCGCACCTCGACCGCCTGTCCGGGAACGAACTGGCGCTGACGCAGGAAACGATCGCACACACGATCGGCGTCCGCCGCGAAGCGGTGTCCGAGGCGGCACTGCGGCTGCAGGACGCCGGCGCCATCCGCTACCGGCGCGGCCATATCCAGATCCTCGACCGCGGGATGCTCGAACGGCACGCCTGCGAGTGCTACGCGATCGTGAAGGGCGAATACGACCGGCTGCTCGGTCCGCACGCGTGCACGTCGGCAGACCGTTCCCGGCCCCCGGCCGCACTGCGCATCGCATCGCGCGGCCTCGCGACGGCATCGCCGAAGTAGTGAGAAACCCTCGGTCCGTATGTGCGAAATCGCGCAGACGGGCCGGCACCAAGAGACGAATCTGCGGCGGATGACCAGGCGTTCGACCGATCGCGGTCGCCGTCGCGAACAACAGGAGATCCGGCTTCATGCGAACCAATCGATTACGCGAGATCTGGGCGGCCGGCGGTGCCGTCGTCAACGGCTGGCTGGCGATCCCGAGCGGCTTCGCGGCCGAGACCATGGCCCACCAGGGCTGGGACTCGCTCACCATCGACCTGCAGCACGGCGTCGTCGATTACAGCACGATGATCCCGATGCTGCAGGCCATCTCGACGACCGCGACGGTCCCGATCGTGCGCGTCCCCTGGCTCGAGCCCGGCATCCTGATGAAGACGCTCGATGCCGGCGCCTATGCGGTCATCTGCCCGATGGTCAACACGCGCGAGGACGCGCAGAAGCTCGTCGCGTACACGCACTACGCGCCGGCCGGCACCCGCAGCTTCGGCCCCATCCGTGCATTGCTGTACGGGGGCGCGGACTATCCGAAGCACGCGAACGAAACGATCGTGACGTTCGCGATGATCGAGACGGCCCGCGCGCTCGAAAACCTCGACGAGATCATGTCCGTCGAGGGGCTCGACGCGATCTACATCGGGCCGTCGGACCTGTCGATCGCGCTCGGTTGCACACCGACCTTCGACGATGTCGACCCGCCGGTCGCCGAGGCCATCGATCACATCCTCGCCCGCGCGAAGGCGCACGGCCTCGTCGCCGGCGTCCACAACGGCGCACCCGAGAAGGCGCTCGAGCGCATCGCGAAGGGCTTCCAGTTCGTCACGGTCGGTTCCGATGCGCGGTTGATGGCCGCCGGCGCGCAGCAGGTCGTCGGGAAGATGAAGGCCGCGCAGACGAACGTCCAGCCCGGCGGTTATTGAATGTCGAACGCACGTCCGCTCACGGAAGGACAGTCATGAACATCGGATTCATCGGTCTCGGGATCATGGGCGCGCCCATGGCGCTCCATCTCGTCGATGCAGGTCACCAGCTCTACGTCAACACGGTCGGCCGCATGCCCGACGGCATTGCGGCCACTTCGGCCGTCGCCTGTCCGAGCGCCGCCGAGGTGACCCGCAACAGCGAGATCGTCTTCCTGATGGTGCCCGACACGCCGGACGTCGAGGCGGTGCTGTTCGGCGAGCAGGGCGTCGCGACCGGCCTCGAGAGCGGCGGCGCCGACGGAAAGATCGTCGTCGACATGAGCTCGATCTCGCCGATGGCGACGAAGACGTTCGCGAAGAAGATCAACGCGCTCGGCGCCGAGTACATCGATGCCCCGGTCTCCGGCGGCGAGGTCGGCGCGAAGGCCGCGTCGCTGACGATCATGTGCGGCGGCGCGCCCGACGTCTTCGAGAAGGTCCGGCCGCTGCTCGAGAAGATGGGCAAGAACATCACGCTGGTCGGCGGCAACGGCGACGGCCAGACCACCAAGGTCGCGAACCAGATCATCGTCGCGCTCAACATCGCGGCCGTCGGCGAGGCGCTGTTGTTCGCGAGCAAGGCCGGCGCCGATCCGGCGAAGGTGCGGCAGGCGCTGATGGGCGGCTTCGCATCGAGCCGGATCCTCGAAGTGCACGGCGAACGGATGATCAAGCGCACCTTCGACCCGGGCTTCCGCATCCGCCTCCATCAGAAGGACCTGAACCTCGCATTGCAGGGCGCGCGCGAGCTCGGCCTCGCGCTGCCGCAGACCGCCGGTGCCGCCCAGCTGATGCAGGCGTGCGCGGCGAACGGGATGGCCGACCTCGACCACTCGGCGCTCGTGAAGGCGCTGGAGCTGCTCGGCGACCACGCAGTGGCCGAGGGTTGAACCGGTCGGTTCACCGGTCCGCGCGCAGTGGGAGATGCGATGAACACGAGCAAGACGCCGGTCATCACCGAGCTGGAAGTCATCCCGGTCGCCGGACGCGACAGCATGCTGCTGAACCTGAGCGGTGCGCACGGGCCTTTCTTCACGCGCAACCTGCTGATCCTGACCGACAGCGATGGCCGTAGCGGCGTCGGCGAGGTGCCGGGCGGCGAGAAGATCCGCGCGACGCTCGAGGACGCGCGCCCGTTGATCGTCGGACAGCCGCTCGGTTCGCAGCAACGGCTGCTCGAACAGGTGCAGAAGACGTTCGCCGATCGCGATGCCGGCGGGCGCGGGCTGCAGACCTTCGACCTGAGAACGACGATCCACGCGGTGACCGCGATCGAGTCGGCGTTGCTCGACCTGCTCGGCCAGCATCTGGACGTGCCGGTCGCGGCGCTGCTCGGACAGGGACAGCAGCGCGATGCGGTCGAGATGCTCGGCTACCTGTTCTTCGTCGGCGACCGGAAGCGGACCGACCTGCCGTACGTCGAAGCGCCCGATGCGGAAGACGACTGGTTCCGCTTGCGGCACGAGGAGGCGGTGGCGCCCGAGGCGATCGTGAAGCTCGCGGAAGCGGCCAGGGCCCGCTACGGCTTCAACGACTTCAAGCTGAAGGGGGGCGCGCTCCGGGCCGACGCGGAGATCGAGGCGATCGTCGCGTTGCACGAGCGCTTTCCCGGGGCGCGCGTCACGCTCGACCCGAACGGCGGCTGGCTGCTGAAGGACGCGATCCGGCTGATGCGCGACATGCGCGGCGTGGTCGCTTATGCCGAGGACCCGTGCGGCGCCGAGGACGGCTTCTCGGGCCGCGAGGTCATGGCCGAGTTCCGTCGCGCGACCGGCCTGCCGACCGCGACCAACATGGTCGCGACCGACTGGCGGCAGCTGAGCCATGCGCTCGCGCTGCAGTCGGTCGACATCCCGCTCGCCGATCCGCATTTCTGGACGATGGCCGGTTCCGTACGCGTCGCGCAGACCTGCCGCGACTGGGGCCTCACGTGGGGTTCGCACTCGAACAACCACTTCGACGTGTCGCTCGCGATGTTCACGCACGTGGGCGCCGCGGCGCCCCGCCGTGTCACGGCGATCGCCACGCACTGGATCTGGCAGGACGGCCAGCGGCGGACGAAGGAGCCGCTCGAGATC
>CAXTDA010000207.1:0-7119 GCA_964242935.1 uncultured Burkholderiaceae bacterium
ACGAGATCCGGTCGAAGGAGCGGAAGCGCTTCGTCGAGGCGGTGGTCCGTCATCATTTCGGGGAGAAGCCGAGGAAGCTGCTGGCCCGCTCGGGCGGCCTGACGAACGCGGTCTACACGTTCAAGGTCAAGCGCGGCGACTTCGTGATGCGCACGCAGGCTGCCCCGGGCAAGATCGCGGACTACCTCAAGGAGCAGTGGGTGATGGACGCCGCGCGCGCGGCCGGCGTGCCGACGCCGCAGGTCCTCGAGGTCGGCCACGCGGAATCCGGCGATGCGTTCATGATCACCGAACGCGTCCGCGGCGTCGACGGTTGCAACGCGCCGAACCGCGTCGCCTTGCTGGAGGAGCTCGGACGGGTCGCCGCCGTCCTGCACGGCGTGCACACGCGGGGCTTCGGCACGGTCTTCGACTGGTCCGGCAATCAGCTGTCGCGCTACGCGACCTGGGCCGAATGGTTGACGGTCGGCTTCGACGTCGAGCAGCGCATCCGCCTCCTCGCGCAGAACGGCGTGCTCGACCGCCGGCAGGTCGCGTCGCTGCGCGAGACGGCGGGCTCGATGCAGCGCTGGCGGAAGCCGGCGGTGCTCCATCACGGCGACCTCCGGCTCAAGAACACGATCGTCGACGAGGACAGCGGGCGCCTCCTCGCGGTGATCGACTGGGAATCGTCGACCTCGTTGCCGGCACCGTACTGGGACCTCGCGGTCGCGCTCCACGACCTCGGAGTCGACGAGAAGGAGGCGTTCCTCGCGGGCTACGGCATCGCGTCGCGCGGCTTCGTGCAGGCGCTGCCGTCGATCCGCCTGTTCAACGTGCTGAACTATGCGGGACCGGTCGCCGCCGCTGCGGCGAAGTCGGATGCCGCCGGGCTTCAGCGCTTTCGCCAGCGCTTTCGCGGCGGCCTCGACCTGTACAACATCTGACCGCGCTCAGGCCTTCAGCAACTCGCCGGCTTCGAGTTCGATCGGCTTGAATCCCCATCGCGCCGCCTCGGCGACGAGATGACCGGTCCCTCCGGGACCGCCTGCCTCACGCTGGCGGTTGTACAACGCGATCAACGTGAGATCGCGGGTTCCGGTCGCGAGCGCACTGAACATCATCCACAGGTTGTTGCGCTCCCAGATGCTGTACTTCGGCTTGTCGGTGAGCCAGCGCGCGAGCCCGGCGGACTGTTGCAGCACCTTCGGCGGCGAACGGAACAGCAGCGCACGGTAGCGGTCGACCCAGCGGGGCCCGCCGTGCTGGACCGACGTGACCTCGAACTTCTCCGGCGGCAGCAACAGGTACACCTCCGTTTTCGCTCCGAGCTCCGCGCAGACCTCGTGGAACAGGATGTCGCTGCCGCACGCCGCGCCCGCGATGCCGAGGAACGATCCGGCGTGCCCGTCCAGCTCGCGCTCGACCGTTTCCCGGATCATCGCGTGCGCCCTGGCCTCGGCTTGCAATGTCCGCGGGAAGCGCTCCTTTCCGGCCGGCCTGCCGGCCGCGTCCACCATGTGCCCGGTGAACAACGCGACGCGCGTCGGCGGCTCGCCGGTCCCGTCCTTCATCGCGATCAGTTGGTCGATGACGTCGATCGCGGCGCTCACGCCGGGCTCGAAGACGCCGAGCTGCTGGTAGATCGCCATGTTTCGCCGCGTGGCTTCGAGATTGAAGCGGTCCGCGCCGGTGAGGGCCTTCCGGTACTCGTTCGCGACGCGCTGCGGCCGATTCGCGGCGGTCATCATCACGAAGTCCGCTCGGCTGGTCGCGGCCCAGGCGTCCGGCTCGCCTTCGCGCCGTCCCATGACGTCGTCCATCTCGAGCGCGAGACAGAGCGACGACACCAGCCGCTCCGCGAGCAACTCGCGCCGCTTCAGCGAAGCGGCGGCCTCCTCGTCGTCTTTCTGCAGGTCGACCCACACGGCCGGGGCACGCGCGGCGAGGGCGAGTTGCGTCTTCAGCAATCCCAGGGCATTGGCAGCGGCGTAGTGGGCGTTGAGGTTGAGGTTCGTGGCCTTGAGATAGAGCACCAACATCTGCTCCAGATGAGGCGACTTCAATGCGGCGGCGGCGACCTCGCCGCCCTCGCGGCCCGCGAAGCTCTCGATCCAGCGGGACTTCTCGTTGCTGGCCTGCAGCGAATACGCCTCGGCCCTGTCGGCGACGCTCGGGCCGTCCGCGAGCACCCGGGCGATCGCATGGTCCGAGTTCGTCCGGAACTCCGCCTTCCGCGCCGGCTCCGACGCGACCAGGCGCTGGTAGATCGTTCCGAGCTTCAGGTTGGCCTGCACGTCGTGCGGCGCCGTTCTTCGAAGCGCTTCGAACGTCTCGCGTGCACCGGGAAACGCACGAAGCTTCAGCTGGGCGTTGCCGATGAGTCGCAGGCCCTCCTGATCCCATTCGAACGACGCCGCTTCGTAGGCCAGCAGGCGCAATTCGCCGCGTGCGCCGCGATGCAGGGCGCTCTCGACCTCCTCGCAGAAATCGAACGGCACCTTGACGAGTTCGCCACGTCCGTGCGGCACCAGCTTCGGCAGCAGCGCGAACACGGGACTGTCGCGCTCGATCGATGCCAGCGTCGAACGGAGCGCCTCGACCAGCCCGTCCACGTCCCGCGCCGGATCGCTCGCGTCGTAGAGGAAGTAGCGATCGGTCTGCAGATCGAACGGATACGCGTGGTCCGTCTTGCTCCGCAGAAGGAAGGTGTGACCCGGCCGCAGCGCGTGCCGGATGCCGAGCTCGTAGAACGCGTTCGCGTTGTGGATCGAAACGTCGGCGATGACGAGATCGGACGCGACGATCATCCGAAACATGTCCTCGCGGATGTTGCCCTGCTTGCTGATGAGGCCGGTCGTTCCGCCGCTGATCGGGTTCTCGGGCGTCTCGAGCTTCCTCAATGCGGCGTCGATGAGTTCCGCCTGGACGCGGTCGAAGTCGATCCCTTCCTTCACGCCGAACGGCCGTATGACGAAGACGCGCATCGCAACTCCTTCGCTGGTTTCATCGGGCGCCGAACCGTCCTGTTCGGGACTGGACGCGCCACGATGGTAAGCGAGAGGCAGGGCCGGGAGGCAAGGCCGCGTCGAAGACGGCGATGCGCTCCCGGACGAGAAGCGGAGCGCGGCGCCCGCCGTGTGTCGGGCTACTTCGGCGGCTTGACTTCCTGCGCGTAGAGACCGGTCAGTCGTCCCTGCGCGACGACGTGGCCCCGCATTGCCGCGACGAGCGTCTCGCGGTCGGCGCCGGCGGGCACGTCGAGCACGGTGTCGAGCGCGAAGACCTGGAAGAGGTAGCGGTGCGGCGGATCGCCGACCGGTGGATGCGGTCCGTAGTAGCCGGGCGACCCGCGCGTGCCCTTGCCCTGCAGGACGCCGTCGGGTTCCGTCAGGCGCGGCTGCTCCTGGAGCCCTTCGGGAAGCCGCGTCAGCGTCGACGGGATGTTCCACGCGAGCCAGTGCACGAACGGCGCGACCGGCTTCGAGTCGGGGTCCTCGACGACGACCGCATACGACTTCGCGTTCGGTACCGCGGTCCACTCGAGTTGCGGCGAGACGCCGTCGGCGTAGTCGCTGTGGCGCATCGGGATCGGGGCGCCTTCCTTCACGGACGGCGACATCACGCCGAGCGTTCCCGAAGCGCGGATCTCGGGGCGCTCGGTCATCACCGGCAAGCCGTTGTTGCGGACCGACTCCTTTTGCATCGGACCGGCCGGCGTCGCCGCCGCGACGCGCGGCGTGGCCGTCGTCGGCCCGCGATACGCGATCCGGTAGATCACGCCGTTCGCGTCGTCGGCCATCAGCAACGCGCCGTCCTTCGCGATCGCGAGCCCCATCGGCCGCGCGATGTGGGTGGTGCCGCCATCGGTCAGGAAGCTGCCGACGAACGGCGTGATCGACTGCGCCTGCCCATTGACGAAATGGACGCGGACGATCTCGTAGCCGGAAGCGGGATCGCGGTTCCACGCTCCCCGCATCGTCGCGAACGCGTCACCGACGTATTCGGCCGGATACGTCGCACCACGGTAGAACGTCATCTGCATCGGCGCCGCGTGGGCGGTGTAGCCGAGCACCATCGGCGCGCTGTTCGCCTTCCACTGTTCCTTCGTGATGTTGCCGACCGGGGTGCTCTGCGGATACAGGTCGCCCTTGCCGTAGACGTGCGGCCAGCCGTACTGCTTGCCGCCCTCGATGCGGTTCAATTCCTCCGGCTGTTCGTCGTCGCCGAGGAAGTCGATGCCGTGGTCGAATCCCCAGAGTTCGCCGGTCGTCGGATTCCAGTCGAAACCGATCGTGTTCCGGAGGCCGCTCGCGAAGATCGTGCGCGACTTGCCGTCGGGCGACGCGCGCAGGATCGTGGCGTTCTCCGGGTTCGACTCGTTGCAGTCGTTGCAGGTCGAACCGACGCTGATGTACAGCATGCCGTCCGGGCCGAAGGCGATCGTGCGGTTGGCGTGCTGCCCCGCGTCGGGCAGGTCGCCGATCAGCATCGTCAACTGGCCGAGCCTTCCGTCGGAAAGGATGTCGGCGACGAAGAGTCCCTTCACCGTGACGAGGTAGAACTTGCCGTCGCGGATCGCGAGGCCGTGCGCGCCGGACCGGTTCGCGACGACCACCGGCGCACCGTCGGCGACGCCGTCGCCGTCGGCGTCCTTCAGCATCAGCACGTCGCCCTGGTCGCGGCGGCTGACGTACACGGTCCCGTCGGGGGCGACCGCGATCACGCGGGCGTTCTTGAGGCCGTTCGCGAAGACGTTGATCGCGAAGCCGGCCGGCATCTTCAGTTGCGCGATGCGTTCGGGCGTCGGGTCGACCTTGGCCGGCTTGAAGATGTGGACGGGAAAGCCGACGCGCGTGCCGTCGCCCTGCTGGGCGATGGCGCTCGCCGCGGCGGCGGACAGGACGGTGGCGAGAAGGGCGCTGCGATAGATCATCGGGTCTCCGGAATGCGGGTCGCGGCGGTGAGCAGCATGGCGCGTGCCTCGCCGACGACGCATCGGCACCGACGTGCGTCTCTGTGACACGGACTCAAGGCGCGGCGTCCGGGCGTGCGGCGGGCGCGCGAAACAGACGGACCGTCGCCGCGACGCACAGCAGCGCGAGCGTGCTCCAGACGATCGCGTACAGCAGGTGGTTGTCGCTGAACGCGACGACGGTGAGGCCGCCGACCGGTCGCGTCCTCGGCCCGTTCCAGTCCTCGGCCTCGCCGGCGTCGGCGTCGATGAAGTACGGCGCGACCCGGTCCAGGCGGCGCGCGGCGGCGATGCCCTCGACGTCGCGCGCCGTCCAGCGCTCGGCGGCGGGGTCGTTCCGGAACAGGAAGCGACCCGACGGCTCGCTGACGCGCAGGAGGCCAACGACGGTCGTCGGTGCGGTGTCCTTCGCCAGCGTCTCGACGACGCGTGCGCGATCGTCGCCGGACACGAACCCGCGATTGACGAGCAGCACCGTGTCGTCGTCGCGAAGCAGCGGCGCGAGCAGCCAGTAGCCGCTGCCGAGCGCGGTCGCCGCCTGGACGAACGTGTCGCGACCGACGAGGAACCTGCCGCTCGCCCGGACGCGTCGGTAGGCGTCGCGGTCCGCGGAGACCTCGCCCCAACGCTCGGCGCCTGGCGCCTCGACCGGCGGCGCGTGGACACCCCGCTCGACGCCTTCGATCAGCGCGTGTTTCCACGCGCGTCGCTCGACCTGCCAGACGGCGAGGCCGACGAACAGGCAGAACAGGCCGACGAACAGCAGCGCCAGCCCGCGCCTGCCGCGGCCCCGAGCCGCGTCGCTCAAAACCGCATCGGCGCGACGTAGCCGGTCATCTCGAGGTACCCCTTGCCGATCGGGACGCCGGCGCCATCGTCGACCCGGCGCACGCGGACCGCGCCTTCCCAGTAGATCGTGCCGGTCGACGCGCGGCTGTCGAGTTCCTGATCGTCCATCATCGGATCGAGCACGATCGTCAGCGGCGCAACCGTGCCGGCCGGGCGGCCGATCGCGATGCGCTGCTGCACCGGCCACGTGGTGCGGCTACGCGGCGAGGTCCACGACCGCAACGTCTCGAAGTCGACGTCGCCCGGGGCGTAGCGTTCGACGCGGCCGTCGGCGAAGCGTCGTGCGCCGCCCGCCCACAGCTTGCCGCCCTGCCGGTCGCGCATCCGGAACGCCATCAGCGCGCCACCGTCGTCGAAGTCGAGGCCGACCCAGTCCCAGCCGCTTGCCTGCGGATCGAGGTACGCGCTCGACCATTCGCGGTCGAGCCAGGCGGTGCCGGTGACGGCGACCTTCGTCCGTCCGGCGCCGACGCCGCGCGACACGCTGCCGGCGACCTGCAGCTGCGGCACGCTGTAGTAGCGGCTCGCGTCGCGCGGCACCGGACCTTTCTGCGACCAGCCGGGCCGCGCGGCGTCGGCGCCCTGCGCGAGCAGCGGTCCGGCCGCGCGGAAGTCGAGTTCGAGCGCGAAGCGTTCGGCGTCGATGCGGGTCGCGAAGCGCAACGAGTCGACGGCCGGATCGTCCGCGGCCCGCGCCGCGGCCGCATCGGGCACCCGGTCGAAGCGCCAGCCGTCGAGCGTCACCGCGGCGTCGATCGTCGACGCCTCGGCGATCCCGAAGCCGGCGCGCGACACGCGCTGGTCGTGCTCGAGGCGGCCGACCTTCGCGTCGGCGAGCGCCGCGTGCGCGAACAGCAACTGACGCGGCGCGAAGCGGCTCGGGTTGCCGTCGTCCTGGTCGAGCCGCGAACGGAAGAACGTCACCTGGAAGCCGAGCTCGTCGCCGTCGGCGGTCTTCAGCCAGCCGGTGACATACCACCACTCGGTGCGAAAGTCGGGATGCGCGCCGTGGTCGCGCGGGAAGACGAAGCGCTCCGACGCGGACACGTCGGGAAACACCGGGCGCGCGGCCGCGGCCGGCTGCGCCGCGGGCAGCAGCCTCGAGGACGCGGTGCTGCAGGGGCTGCTGCGCAATCCGCTCGCCGAGCCGGGCCTGCTCGGCGTGTCTGCGGGTGCGTCGCTCGGCGCGGTGATCGCGATCTATTACGGTTTCGCGAGCGTGACGGCGCTGGCCGCGCCGGTGTTCGGGCTGCTCGGCGGCTTGGTCGCGGCGGCGGTAGCGCTAGTGCTGGCACGTCCGGGCGGCACGCTCGCCT
>CAXTDA010000208.1:0-7111 GCA_964242935.1 uncultured Burkholderiaceae bacterium
CGAGAACGCTTGAAATCAAGCGCCAACCTGTCCGCGACAGCGGGGCAACTCCAGTCTTCGAGATTGAGGCCAACCACCTTGGTAGCCAACGTTCGGGATCTGTCCAAGACGGACCCTGCGAGGTCATTGAACTTGACCTTGAGATCAAGCGCTGCAATCAACGTCCCAGCCAGTTCGCGGACCTCCTCCTCCAGCAGCATTGCTACCAAGACAATGACGGACGCGTGCAAGATCGGTGGAAAGGTTTCCCTGTACAGCGGAAGGAACTCGATCGCCAGGTCGGGGTGTGCTTCATCACGAAAGTAGGTCTGCTCGCGATAGAGGTATGCCTGCGTGTGCTCCAGGTATGGATCTAGATCGTGGAGCCGTGACGAAGCATCGAGGTACTTCGTCCACAGGAGATCGTGTGCCTCAGCTTGATCCATCGCCAGAGATCGGAACCATGTGCAGGGTTTCACCAGCGCCTTCGAAGTGCAAGGGCCTCGCTGTGCGCTTCTTGCCGACGGCGTCGAGGTTGACGACTGCGCCACGATCGATCAGGCGAGCAAGCGACGCCTGAAGTTCACGTGGAAGCCAGTTGGTCGCCTCAAGGATGTCTGCAAAGGCGGCTTGATCGACCTTTCGTTCACCTCTGCTGAGGTAGTCGAGCCAGAAGCTGTCCACCTCTTCAGGCGAACTGCGCGAGCCATCGGCCTCAGCCACGGCATGCTCGACAAACATGTCCATCGTCCCGGACTTCGCAGACTGCTCCGCAAGCAGTGAGGCCAGCCGGACTCGCGCCTGGACGATGTCAACTGCCTGCGAGATGTTCATGAACTCGACGATGCCCTTTGGATGACATGAGACATAGACGAGGTGATACTTCGTGCGCTCCTTTGCAGGATGCATCACAGTCACGTAGGCAGTTCGTGCGTTGAAGGGCTTGCGTCCAGATGGAACCACCGTCTTGAGCGTTTCCCGATAGGCGCCGACCAAGGCGAGTTCGCGTTCCTCGGGTGTCCTGTCCTTGAGAACGATTTCCTTGCCAAGAAGCCGGCGCATGGCATCCCTGAACTGGGCCATCGATGCTGTTCGGTTGACGAACTCGTAGATGAAGTTGATTAGAAACTCGGATCGTGGCCGCTGCAGAAGCGGCGTCAGCACGTCAATCACGATCGGAGACCAGCCCTTCGGGTCGATGAAGAAGAACGTGAAGGCATCCTTCCCCGTCCAATCCAGAATCTCGGACCGCAGTGCAACGAAGTCGCCTTTCATGGGACGGGCTTCGACTGACTTCGGCGCGTCATTGCGCAGGTACGCTGAGAGCCTGTCATACGCGTCTGGCTCTTTTTCGACGAAGAGCGCGCGCATACGAGCATCGACGCTCAGCGATGCCAGTTTTTCCTTGCAGGCCGCTAGGGTCTTCAGAGACAGGGATATCGACGTGCCTTCCAGCTTCTCGTCATTTGATCCCCAAGGTCCAGCGAAGCAGTCCACGTAGCAAATCTCGACACTGCCTTTCGATCTTGCGCTCATGCCGATGATGAGGACGAGCTTCTCAAGGTAGTTCTTCAAGAGCGCGTGCTTGACCTTCGCCGGAATGCGGCCTTCGTATACGTCCGGCACTTGGTTCGACACGGATGCCCTCCTCAGTCTCTAGACGAACTGGATTGCTCGCTGACGGGGCGCCATCAGTTGGTCCGTTGGTTTGATCTGGGCTGCCGACCTGCGGGTGCCTCCATCAGCGGGCATGACCTCGATGACGCGTTCGGCGATGAGCTGGCCAACAGACTCTCGGTAAATCTGCGCCGAAGCCGGAGAGCTGTTACAGGTGGTGGCGAACAACTCGCCGAAGCTGATGCCAGTGTCGTCCGCGTACACACGGCGCGGGATGTGCTCGGTCAGGGCCGAGATGCTCGCGTTCTTGGCCACGTCATCGAACTCGAAGCCCAGGGCCGACTGCTTGAGGTAGTTTGAGTCGTGCGCCGGGTCGTATCCGACCATCTGGAACATGTCGAGGCCGGCGCCACCGTAGTGGATGAAGTAGTTATTGTTGGCCCAGTGCACTTCAGTCATCACGTCACGAGCCCGATGGTGCTGCGACATGTGGATCAGCCAATAATCGCCGTGGCCGCCACGATTTCGGATGAAGAACGGCGTGAAGTGCCTGGCGCCACAGTTCTCCACCAGTCGGCGGTACAGCGTGCTCTGGAGGAACAGACGCCAATCACGGTCTGAGGCCTTGATCTCCTCGATGGACATGCCAGCGAAGATGTCAGGAAGCCCCAGGCCGTCGAGGAGGTCCTTGGATTGGTCGCCATCGTTCGCGAAGTTTATGAACGAGTCGACCCCGAAGGTCAAGATCACTTCCGCGCTCGGCAGCGCCTCGAAAATCTTCCGCATGAGGTGGGTAGGTACCTCTTTGTAGCCGTACTGGTCCAGCGCAAAGATCGATCGGCCGTTCCTCGGGCTCTTCCTCTTGATGAACCCGATGATGGCGTCGGCCTTGTCCTGGAACCTCGCGTGCTCCAGATAGATGCCGTTGCCAATCTGGGCGCCGTAGCCGGCTTCGCGCAGCACCTTGTCGAGATGCTTGTGCGCGTGCGCGTCAGCCTCGGTGAAGAAATAATCGACGAGCAACTGGACCGGCTTGTGCCGATCCCTGTTGATCAGGAACTCGGCCTCGCGGGTCGCCTCCAGAAAGATGAAGGGCGATCCCTTGACCAACTCGCGGGTGTTTTGGTGGACGTAGAGGCCACCGCCCGCGAAGCCGTCGACGAGGGTCAGCTTGAGAGTCTCGCGGTTGGGCGAGCTGACGAGAGTCTGGAAGTAGGCGGCGAGGTAGGCCTGGAGGATGCGGTGCTTGGCGACGCTGTGCTGCTGGATGAAGTCAGGTCCGTCCTTCCAGTTGTATTGCTTCAGCGTCATGCGTTCCTTCAGGCGTGGGCAGACAGTGTTGGCATGTCGTCCCAGGTGCGCCCTTGAAGCAGCCGGCCGTTGGCCTTCTTGGAGCGGCGCTTGCCATCGGCTCCCCAGCGACCCCACTGCTTGAAGAAGAACTGCACGCCCTGGTCCTCACATTGTTGGCGAATATTCTCGACCCATTCGAGCTGCATCGGTCGCGCCTTGGGTCCAGATTCTCCGCCGACGATCACCCAATGAATACCCATTAGGTCGAGAATGCCAATGTCGGAAAGCAGCGGCTCGACCGACAGGAAGCGAATACGCGCGTCGACCTGGCGAAGCGCCGAGATTCGAGGAACGCCATAGCGACGATCTTCCACGGACACGCCGAGCCAGGCGTTGTCGGGCACCACGCGATTCCGAAAGAAGGTGGCAATCCGATCTGCGCGCTTGGTCAGCACCTGGAAGGTGTGCTGCGGGCAATGGCGGATCACGTCGAAGACTTGGGCGATGTAGTTGTCGTCCACACTTTTGTGGAAGAGATCGGACATCGAATTGACGAAGTAAACGGTCGGCTTCTTGCGCGCGAGCGGTTCTGCGAGGCGCTCGGGAAGTATCGTGAGCTTGAAGCCGTTTTCGTAGCCCGGCGTGCCCATGGCCTGCAGTCGCTTGGCCATGGTCTCGGCGTAACAGTGCCTGCACCCCGGCGAAATCTTGGTGCAGCCCACGGTCGGGTTCCAAGTCGCCTCGGTCCATTCGATCCGGCTTGCTTGAGACATGAGGTCCTCCTAGTTCTTCAAAGTCAGTGCAGGCGTCTAGACGGCGTGAAGCACGCGCGTCACGACACCCCAGATGTTTAGTTCGCTCTTATCGCCGACGGGGATGTCGGCGTAGTCGGGGTTGGCCGCCTGCAGCAGCCATCCCGTGGTGGTGCGCTTCAGGCGCTTGACGGTCAGTTCGCCGTCGATGTCCGCGACGACAATGCGACCGTCCTCTGCGACCAAGCCGCGATCTACCACCAGTTCGTCGCCATCAGCGATGCCGGCGTCGCGCATCGACCAGCCGGCCACCTTCATGACGAAGGTGCTGCTCGGATCGCGCACCAAGTGCTTGCCAAGATCGACAGCGTCCACCTGGTAGTCGTCGCCTGAAGTGGGTTTGCCAGCACGGACACGGCGCCCGAGGGCTGCTACGGAGGTCGGCACGCGCACAGCCGAGATCGGCCTCAGGACCATGGCATCACCAGGCGATTGTGGCGAGCGCTTTAGCGCGTCCAGGTAGCACACCACCACCGGGACAGCGCTCTGAGGCACCCTGAGTGTCTTCGTGGGCTCCCCGTAGCCGGACTTGCGCCCCGCACCCTGTCGAGTGCCTCCATGGCGAGGTTTAGTAGGTTCCGTAAACATGATTCCGTGACAGAATCAAGCGTAGCACTCGTCGTTCATGAAAGATAGGAGAACGTGGACTCCCCTCATTCTTCCCACCGACCGGTGCTCTGAACGTCGGCGAAGTTCCCGTAACTGGCCGTTTGGCGTGCGACCGCCAATGGCTGCTGACGCTGCTGCATAGCAGTCGCTCAAGCCCGTCCGCCGAATGACCGCAATGGGTAGGACATGGAGCGCGAGAGAGACGGGAGCGATTTGCCGGCATTCCCATGCACTTTCTCCGCCCTATGCCCATCTGCCCTCCCCCACCGAACAATTAACTCAATCACCCCCGCGGATCACCCGGCTTCGTAAAGACCCCAAACGCGTTCCGCTCGTCCGACCACGTGATCGCCTGCATGGTGCCAGTGCTCCCGGCCGTCTCGTCCATTTCACCCCGCGTATCGAACTCGCATCGCGGTTCATTATGCGAACCACTCCAGCGGATACCTTCACTCCAGCCACCCGAGCTGGAACCGATGCGCACCGAAGAGACCGCAACCCGCACTGGAATACGCGCCGCGCCGAGAAGGCCAGACGCCTGGCCCGTGGATCGCGATCGCCGACGGCCGCGTCGTGCCCACGCGCGATATCGTCGCGTTCTTCGAGTCGATCATCCAGCCGCACGACCGGGTCGTGCTGGAAGGGAACGACCAGAAGCAGGCCGACTTCCTGTCGCGGTCGCTGGCGAAGGGCCGACGCAGCAAGGGTCCATGACCTGCACATCATCAGCCCGAGCGTGTGCCGCGCGGAGCAGCTCGACCTGTTCGAGAAAGGCATCGCGCATAAGCTCGACTTCTCGTATGCAGGCGCGCAGAGCTTGCGCATCTCGCAGTTCCTCGTCGACGGGCTGCTCGAGATCGGCGCCATCCACACCGACATCGAGCTGTACGGCCGGCTGTACGTCGACCTGACGCCGAACGTCGCGCTCGTCGCCGGCTTCAAGGCCGACCGCGCCGGCAATCTGTACACCGGCGCGAGCACCGAAGACGCGCCCGCGCTGGTGGAAGCCGCCGCGTGCCGCGACGGCATCGTGGTCGCGCAGGTCAACGAGATCGTCGACGATGTGAGCGACCTACCGCGGGTCGACATGCCGGGCTCGTGGATCGATTTCGTGGTGCAGGCCGACAAGCCGTTCTTCATCGAACCGCTGTTCACGCGCGATCCCCGCCTCGTGAAGCCGGTGCATGTGCTGATGGCGATGATGGCGATCCGCGGCATCTACGAGCGCCAAAAGGTCCAGTCGCTGAACCACGGCATCGGCTTCAACGCCGCGGCGATCGAGCTGAGCCTGCCGACCTACGGCGAGCAGCTCGGGTTGAAGGGCAAGATCTGCCGGCACTGGACGTTGAACCCGCACCCGTCGCAGATCCCGGCGATCGAACCGGCTGGGTCGAGAGCGTGCATTCGTTCGGCGGCGAGTTGGTCATGGAGCGCTACGTCGCGGCGCGGCCCGACGTGTTCTTCACCGGCGCCGACGGTTCGATGCGTTCCAACCGGATGCTGTGCCAGCTCGCGGGCCAGTACGCGGTCGACGTCTTCATCGGCTCGACGCTGCAGGTCGACGGCGGCGGGCATTCTTCGACCGTCACGCGCGGTCGGCTATCCGGTTTCGGCGGCGCGCCGAAGATGGGTCACCAGCCGGGCGGCCGGCCGACGTTCGTCGAATCGCTCGACGCCGTCCAGGTCGCGAAGGACTCGGGCATGGCGCTCGCACCGGTGATGATCTACGGTGACGACGTGACGCATGGGTTGACCGAAGAGGGCATCGCCTTTCTCGACAAGGCGCAGTCGCTCGAAGAGCGTCGGGCGATGATCGCCGCCGTCGCGGGCGTAACGCCGATCGGATCGCAGAGCGACGCGGCCACGGCGCTGCGCCTGCGCCGTGATGGCCTGGTCGCGTTGCCGGAGGACCTCGGCGTCGATCGGAATCAGGGCACCCGTTCGTTGCTCGCCGCGAAGAGCATGGCCGATCTCGTCGAATGGTCGGGGGGGGGGGTCTCTACGATCCGCCACCGCGTTTCAGGAGCTGATGATGGGATCGCACTTCGATCGCTTCCGCGTCGACCGGTCTTTCGCAGACCACACCGATGGCGGCTCGGGGGCCACCCGGCTCGGTACGTCAGCCGTCGCCGCCCTGATCGACGAGGCACGCCTCTCGCCCAAACCCGGCCTGGTCGACAGTCGAGGCAGCGGCGCGCACAGCGACCTGAACCTGCCGCTGATGGAACGCTCGGCGGCGTCGCTGGAACCGGCCTTCGTGGCGATGGCCCGGGCGGGCGCCTCGGCGGGTGCGCCGACGATCGAGTTGCGCGAGACGCTCGGGCAGCTCGGGCGCGACGCCGAAGCGACGATGATGATCGCAACCGGCGCCATCAACACCCACCGCGGCGCGATCTGGGCTCTGGGCCTGCTGGTGGCGGCGGCCGCGATCGAAGAAGGAACGGCGACCGCCATCGCGGAAACCGCCGGAGCGATCGCACGGCACGCCGATCGCAACGCGCCGACGTTCACCGGCAACAAGGGCGCGCAGGCCTGTCGCACGTTCAACGTGACCGGCGCCCGCGGTCAGGCACAGGCCGGCTTCCCGCACGTCATCGGACTGGGGTTGCCCGCGCTGCGACGAAGCCGCGAGCGCGGCGACGGCGAGACCTCCGCCCGCCTGAACGCCCTGCTCGCGATCATCAGCGAGCTCGACGACACCTGCGTGCTGACGCGCGGCGGCCGAGCCGCATTGACGCGAATGCAGCGCGGCGCCGCCGCCGTGCTGGCCCTAGCCCGAGATAGCTCAGTGCACGAGCCTC
>CAXTDA010000209.1:0-7061 GCA_964242935.1 uncultured Burkholderiaceae bacterium
GCGCGCGAGGCGGCGCTCGCCGCGGCCCGCGGGGCGACCGGTGATGGCGCGCACGTTGCGCGCGAGCCACGCCTCGCCGAGCTGTTCCGCGAAGGCGGCTGGCTCACGGTCTCGAACGTCGTCGGCCCGATGATGGTGACGTTCGACCGCTTCGCGATCGCGGCGATCGTCTCGTTGGCGGCCGCGAGCTATTACTTCGTGCCGCAGGAGATCGCGCTCCGCCTGCTCGTCGTTCCCGGCGCCATCGCCACCACGATCTTTCCGATGCTGGCCCGCGTCGATGCGGCGCGTGCCGACCGTCGGCGGATCGCGCACGGCGCGCTGGTCGCGGTCGCCGCGACCTGCCTGCCGCTCTGCGCGGTGATGGGCGCAGCGGCCGAGCCGCTGCTGTCGCTGTGGATGGGACCGGCGTTCGCCGCGGACAGCGCGCCGGTCGCGGCGTGTCTCGCGGTCGGCCTCTTCGCGAACTGTTGTGCGCAGGTGCCGTTCGCGTGGATCCAGGCGGCGGGCCGGTCGGACGTCACCGGCAAGCTGCACCTGATCCAGCTCCCGGTCTACGCGGCGCTGCTCGTCGCAGCGACGATGCACCTCGGCATCGTCGGCGCGGCGATCGTCTGGTCGCTTCGCGCGAGCGCCGACGCGCTGCTGCTGTATCTCGCGTCGGCCCGCCTGTTCCCCGACGACGACCTCCGCCCGGTGCTGGCCCCGGTCGTGCTCGGTCTCGCGTTGCTGGTGCTGATCGGCACCACGCCGCTGCTGACCGATCCGACGTGGCGCCGATCGACCGACGCGTCGCTGCTGGTCGGCTGCCTGTTGATCGCCATCGCGCTCGCCTGGCGTTTGCGCGGGACCATTCGGAGATAATCGATCGATGCGGAAAGCGGCCCAGCCTTCGTGTCCCGTCTGCGGCAACAGCGGCAGCGAGGCCTATCCGGCGCTTCGCGACCGGCTGTTCGGCGCGCCCGGCACGTGGCGCATGGTCCAGTGCGGCAACCCGGCGTGCGGCATCTACTGGCTCGATCCGGCACCGCTCGACGAGGACCTGCCGGTCGCCTATCGCGGCTACTACACGCACAGCCAGCCCGACGGCACGTTGCGGGGCGAGGGCTTCCGGAAGGACGTGCGTGAGGCGTTCCTCGCGCGCCGGCTCGGTTATCCACGCGACATCGGCGCCGGCGCCCGCGCGACGAGCCACCTGGTCCCGTTGATGCCGGAGCGCGAACAGTCGTGGCTGTACACGTACTTCTACCTGCCGTGGGTCGAACGCGGCCGGGTGCTCGAAGTCGGTTGCGGCTCCGGTTGGCAGCTCGCCCACATGAAGCAGGCCGGTTGGGACACGCTCGGTCTCGACTTCGACCCGGCTGCGGCCGCCGCCGCGCGCCGACGCGGGCTCGAGGTGCGGGTCGGCGACGTGCGCGACCTCGGCCTCGACGCGGGAAGCTTCGACGCGGTCGTGATGGCGCACGTGCTCGAACACGTCTTCGACCCGGTCGGCCTGCTCGCCGAATGCCGGCGCCTGCTGAAGCCCGGCGGGCGCCTCGTGTCGATCACGCCGAACGCGCGATCGCTCGGGCACCGCTTCTACAAGTCGTCGTGGCGCGGTCTCGAGCCGCCGCGGCACATCTCCGTGTTCACGGTCGGCGGCCTGAACGTCGCATGCGAGCGCGCCGGCCTCGCGGTCGAGCGGGTCGTCGTGACGGCGCGCGACGCGGCGAACCTGCTGCTCGCGAGCGCGCGGACGCGCGACGCGACCAGCGACGCGCAGATCGAGAAGCCGAAGTTCGGCAAGCAGCCGCCGGCGGGCCTCCGCTTCATTGCCGCGATCGAACGCATCGGCAACGCGTTCGGGCTCGGCTGGGGAGAAGAACTGGTCCTGACGGCCCGACATCGATGATGACCCTGTCGATCGTCAGCCATCGCCAGCAGCCGCTGGTGTCGACGCTGCTCGAGGACCTCGCGCGCATCGCGTCGCCGCTCGTCTCCGCGATCGTCGTCACGCACAACGTCGTCGAGCCGCCCGCGGCGGTCCCGGCAGCGCTCGCCGCGGTCACGACCTCGATCGACAACGCGGCGCCGAAGGGCTTCGGGGCCAACCACAACGCCGCCTTCGCGCGTTGCACGACGCCGTACTTCGTCGTTCTGAATCCGGACATCCGCCTGACCGCCGATCCGTTTCCACCGTTGCTGGCACGCCTCGCGGGCGGCGTCGCGCTCGTCGCGCCACGGATCGTGACGCCCGCCGGTCGCGAGGAAGACGCCGCACGGGAGCTGATCACGCCGTGGCGGCTGATCGAGCACCGGGTGTTCGCGCGCGAACGACGCGCAGCGGCCGACTTCGACTGGCTGGCCGGCATGTTCCTCGTCGTCCGCAGCGACGCGTTCCGCACGCTCGGCGGCTTCGACGAGCGCTACTTCATGTACTGCGAGGACTTCGACCTGTGCGCGCGCCTGCGTCTCGCGGGCTGGCGCATCGCGCGCGCCGCATCGGTGACCGTGGTCCACGACGCGCAGCGTGCGTCGCACCGCTCGACCCGTCACCTCGCGTGGCACGTGGCGAGCCTCGTGAAGATGTGGCTGTCGCCGACCTTCTGGCGTTACCGGCGCGTGCTCGCGGGCTCGTCGTGACCCCCGGCCGTCGCGAGGAGGTGGAGCTGAGTCCGCCGGTCGCCGCGGCCGGTGCGCCGCGGCCGACCTTCGGCGCCCGACGACGCGTCGCGATGCTCTCGTGGGCCAGCTACGGCGTGATCGGGTGGACCGTCGCGCTGATCCTCGTCGACGCGTCGGTCGAGCTCGGCCCCGCGGCCCGCATCTTCGTCGACACCCTGTGGTGGTCGCTCGCGGCGTTCGTCGCGACGTCGCTGCTGATCGATCGATCGATCCATGCGCCGACCGCCGAAGGCGGCATCTGGGTCGCGTTCAGCACCGCCGTCAGCTTCGTCGGGCTGCTGATTCTGTTCGCGGTGACGCACTCCGCGTATTCGCGTTCGGCGCTCGGCGGCGCGTTCGTGCTGCAGACCGCGTGGCTGCTGCTCGGCGTGCGGCTCTACATGCGGCTGCAGGTGCTGCGCCTCGGGGTGCCCGAGGCCGCGGTGGTGACGATGCTGGCGTCGAGCCGCGACGCGCTCGCCGGCGTCCGCCTGACGCATGTCGACGCGGAGCTGATCCACAGCACGTCGCTCGACGAGCTGCAGCAGCTCGACGGCGTCGTCATCGATCGCTACACGACGAAGAGCGAGGCGCTGCAGCGGGTGATCACGCAGCTGAAGCTGTGCGGCGTGCGCATCTACTCGACCGACCACATCCACGAGCTGCTGACCGGGCGACTCGCGCTTCGTCACACCGAGGACAGCTTCCTCGACGATTCGACGGGCCGCGTGCTGTACGTCGTCGTCAAGCGCATGCTCGACCTGGTCAGCGCGGCGCTGTTGCTGGTCCTGCTCGCCGTGCCGATGGCCCTCATCGCGATTGCCATCCGCGTCGTCGACGGCGAGTCGCCGCTGTTCGTCCAGCAGCGGGTGGGGCGAAACGGCCACGTGTTTCGCATGAAGAAGTTCCGGACCATGCGCGTGGCCGACGGCGGCGACGCCGGCACCGGGGCACGAAAGGCGCCGGCCGATGCGCTGGCCTCTGCATCGCGCGTGACCCCGCTCGGCCGGGTGCTCCGGCGTTACCGACTCGACGAGTTGCCGCAACTCTTGAACGTGCTCGACGGCTCGATGAGCCTGATCGGGCCGCGCCCCGAATGGATCGCGACGGCCGCCGAGTTCTTCGACCGCATCCCGCACTACCCGTACCGGCACCTCGTGCGGCCCGGCATCACCGGCTGGGCGCAGGTCAACCAGGGTCACGTCACGGCGCTGCACGACGCGATGATCAAGCTCGAGCTGGACCTCTACTACGTGAAGCACCTGTCGTTCGCGCTCGACCTCGTGGTCGGCGTGCGGACCTTGCGCACCATTCTCACCGGACACGGCGCGCGATAACGCACCGGCTTCATCGGTCGGACGCCCCGGTCGAGACCCGCTGGCGCCTTGCCGCAACGGCCATCCACGCGCCGCAGAAGAGGGCGCCGGCGAAACAGGCCATCGTCACGGCGGGCCAGCCGATCACGGCGAGGTGCTCGCGAACGCCCGACAGGTCCTGCAGGCAGAAGTCGCCGGTCGGGAACGCGTACGCCTTGTCGTCGCCCTTGGTCGCGCAACCCGCGAAGAGCGCAGCCTGGAACCAGACGGCTGCGACCGCGAAGACGCCCGCATGGACCAGCAGGCCGACGAGCACCGGACGCAGCCACCGAACGCTCCGCAGGGCGACGAGTCCGCTGCCCAGCGCGGGGGCGACCCAGGGCAGGAGGATGTGGAGGTACCAGCCCGGCGTGGTGCCGTTGCCGTTGAGCGCGATGCCGATCACCATGTGGTGAACCAGACCGAAGCCGAACGTCAACAACAACCACACCGGCAGCCAGCGCAGGTCGGACAGCGGCAGGCTGACCACGTGACACAGGAACGCGGCCGTCGCAAGCGCCGGCAGCACGGCCATCGCCGCCAGCATCGGTAGCGGCATGTGCACCAACGACCACGAACCGCCCCACAAGAAGGTCCCGACGGTCGACGCGACTGCACGGCCCATCGCGCGAAGCGAGAAGTGCTCGGCGAGGTTGGCCGCATAGCCGCCGGCCCCCGCGAGCCGGATGGCGTCGTTGCCGCCGACGACGTCTCCGTAGGCGACCAGGTTGGAGCCGTACCACGCCCCGCCGACCAGGATCGGCAGGACGAACATCGCAGCGAGGCGCCCTGCATCCGGTCGCCGGCGCGCTGCGCCCGAGCGCACGCGCGCGAACGCGAAGAAGAGCATCAGGCTCGCGACGATCGCCACGAAGAACGCTTTGGTCAGCAGGCCGCAGGACAGGACGATGCCGATCGCGATCGGGAGGCCGCGGCTGCGTGGCGAGCGCTCCTGCAGGACCAGCAGCCACGAGACGAGCCCGGTCAGCAGCAGGCACAGCGAATCGTTGCCGATACGGGCGAACTCCGCGACGACCATCGGGAGCATCAGCGGATAGAGGACACAGCCCAGCATCGCGGACACGGAAGCCGTGGCGTCGGATCGGGCCACCAGCGCCGCGCGCAGCGCGAAGGCGAAACCCGCCCACGCGATGGCAAACGACACGAGCCGCAACACGAGCAACTGGGTCATCAGCGAACGGGAGCGCGTCGCCTTCTCCAACGGCGCGAGCAGCACGTAGTACAGCGGGGGATGCTGCGCCTGCCAGTTCGGTACCTCGCTCGCCACGAAGGGCGGCTGGGTCTGCGCCACGGCGAATTGCCGGAAGCGGTCGACCTGCGAGGCGTCCTGGAAGAACCCGTGATACGTCAGCCCCGCGTCGAACGGTGGCGCCAGCGAGCCGTACGGCATCGGCCCCGGGTAGGCGAGTACGCGACGATCCATCCAGCTGTCGCCGTAGCGTGTCGCACGCCCCAGGTCCGCGATCTCGCGAATGCGCGCGTAGTGGGCCGTCTCGTCGAAGCCTTCGAAGGGCGGCAGCAGGCAGAGGTAGCCGACGCCGATCAGGAACGTGAGCACCCAGACGACCGTCGCCAGCCGTGAGTCGCGCATCGTCATCGGTCCGTGGTGCCCGGTGGTTCCACGAGCGGTGCGATCGGGACGCTCGATGCGACCGGTGCATCGTTGCGTTCCCGATGGCGGCGACGCCATGCGCTGGTCGCGGTCACCGCGCGACCTCGGCCACGCGGCGGATGCCCTGCAACGCGTCCACGACCGACTCGGTCGCGATGCCGGCCATGCAGAGCGCGGCGCCGCAGGCCGACGGATCGCCGCGACCCGACGGCGGCTCGCCGGCGTCGAAACGACGACCGCAGCGACGGACCCAGCCGACCTCGCGACGATAGAGCGTGCGTTGATCGCGGCACTCGAAGTCGTCCAGCGTGACCGCCGCGAAGCGGGCCGATCGCCAGAACAGTCCCGCGCCGTGGACGATGCGGGATCCCGGCCCGAACAACGCCACCGTCGCCGCGCCCGCGACGCGCGCGAGGTGCGCGACGCCCGTGTCGGGGCAGACGAGCAGCCGGGCGTTCGCCAGCAGGTGCCACAACTGCGGCAGGTCGAGCGCTCCCACGAGGTCGACTTCGCCGTCGCGCGGACCGGCCGCGTCGAGGGCGGACCGCTCGGCCGGACCGCCACTCCACACGATCGTCAGGCCATCGGCGGCGATGCGATCCGCGAGCGCCCTCCAGCGCGCCGCGGGCCATTGCTTCAGCGGCGTGCTCGCGCCGACGTGCAGCACGGCGTACGCGTTCGCCGGCTTCGCGAACGGACGATACGATGGTGCCGGCCATTCGCCGTCCACGAACGGTGGCGGGTCGGATGCCGGGTCGCCGTCGCCGAGGCACCGGGCGACGAGGTCGGCCCACGCGGCCGGCTCGCTTGGGTACGATACCGTACGGTCGAGCATCCAGTTCTTCCATGCCGGACGATCGTTCGAGAAGCCGACCACCCGCTTCGCACCCGCCGCGCGCGCCAGCCAGGCGTAGCGGTTGTCGTCGGGGACCAGCGCGAGGTCGTACGGACCGCTGTCGATCGCCGCGCGCTGGCTCGCCGCATCGCGGCGGTCGAACGGAAGGACCAGCGCGCCGTAAGGACGCCCTTCGAAGAGCGACGCGACCGCTGGTCGCGCGAGCACGACGCGTTCGGCGTTCGGGTAGCGCGCCGCGAGCGTCTTCAGCAACGGCGCGAGCAGGATGGTGTCGCCAAGCAGCAGGTAGTGCGCGACGAGCAGCCGTCGCACCGGGTCGCCGGGCTGGCCGCGGGGCCGCATCGTCGACGCCAGCGCACGCACGATCGTTCGCGAGCGCACGCCGAGCCGGCTCATCGGGCAGGGTCGATCCGCATCGCAGGGCTCACGGACGGGGACATCGATCGATCGGGGGCGGCAGGCGGACACGCTATAGTGCGGCGCGAATTGTCCCACGCCCCGATCGCCCGTTCGAAATCGATGTCCACCTACGCGATCGGCGACCTGCAAGGCTGCGCCGGCTCCTTCGAGA
>CAXTDA010000210.1:0-7052 GCA_964242935.1 uncultured Burkholderiaceae bacterium
CCGCGGGTGTGGCTGACGGTCGCCGACAACGGCGCCGGCATCGCGCCGGCGCTCCTGACGCGCATCTTCGAGCCGTTCTTCACGACGAAGCCCGCAGGCAGCGGCACCGGACTCGGGCTCGCGGTGTCGCGCTCGATGGCGCGCGAGCACGGCGGCGATCTGGTGCTCGAGGACGCGTCGGCCGGCGCGACCTTCCGGCGCGACCTGCCGGGGCGCGGGCCCGCCGCCGGCGCAGCGACCACGATCGCGCCGCACCGTCCGGGGGCGGACCGCGAAGCGCGCGTGCTCGTCGTCGACGACGAGCCCGAAGTCGCCGACCTGATGCGCGACCTGCTCGAGGCGGCCGGCTACGAGGTCGCCACCGCCGAATCGGGCGCGGTCGCGCTCGAGCTCCTCGACTCGGCGCGCTTCGACGCGATCGTGTCGGACCTGCGGATGCCGGACCTCGACGGCGCGGCGTTCTGGCGCGCGACCGGCATCCGCCACCCGGCGCTCGCGCGCCGCATGCTGTTCGTCACCGGCGACACGCTGTCGCCCGGCGCGCACGGCTTCCTCGCGGACGCCGGCTGCCCGACTCTCGACAAGCCGTTCTCGCGTTCGGAACTGCTGTCGAGCGTCGCGGCGCTGCTGAAATGACCGTCAGGCGACCGCGAGCGCTTCGCGGGCACCCGCTCGCATGGTCGTGCTGACGAGCGTGTAGACCGCGGTCCACGCGTCGCGGAGCGCCGGCGTGAACGCGTCGCCGAGCCCCTGTCCGAGCGTCTCGAGCAACGCGTCGCCGACGGTCGCGTAATGCGCGTCGGTGACGCCGTAGTCGCGATGCCGGGCGCCGAGCGCGCGGAGCGCGGGGACCAGCGTCTCCGCCCGATCGAGCCCGGACACCGCGACGCCGATCATCGTCATCAGGCGCCGGCCCTGCGCGTGCAGGTCGCCGCGGAACAGGCGGCGGAGCGCCGGGTCGGCCTTGAACAGGTTGTCGTAGAACAGCGCGGCGACCGGCTCGGCGGCGGGCTGCAAGCGCGCGAAGCTGGCCTGGACGGACTGGATCTGCTGGGGCTGCATCGAAGTCTCCTCGGGAATGGAGACGACACGATCGCGCGCGCCCGTTTCACCGCCGCTTCGCGGACGGAAGGACCGCGTTTCATGCGTCGTCCGCGACGCGACCGATGAAACCCGCGCGCCCGAAGCGCGAAGCCCGAACGAAACCGGCGGGCGCGACGATGCCGCCTCTTTTCCACTTCCTTCGAGAGACCGTCATGACCGCCGACCCGCTCCGCCGCCCATCCGAGGCGCTCGTCTTCCATCCCGTCCGGGCCCGCCGCCCGTGGCCGGCCGCCTGCTTCCTCGCCGCGATGGCGACCGCCGTCGTCCTCGGCACGATGCCGCGTCCGGTCGCCGCCGCCGACGACCCGCGGCTCACGCGCCTCGCGACCTGCAAGGACTCGTGGTTCGACTGGAAGGACGGCGACCGGCGCATGGCCGAGTACGTCAACTTCGTCGAGGACGACCTGACCGCGGTCGGCGACGGCCAGTCGCGCGCGCCGAAGCCCAGGACGACCGTCCTCGGCGTCCCGATCAAACAGGTGTACCCGCAGAGCATCGGAATGGGCGTCGGCTTCTCGGTCCTCGCGAACGCCGATTTCGAACGCGTCCGCCAGGCGTTCGAGAAGGCGCTCGGCAAGCCGATGACCTGCGCGACCAGCGACGGGATGCCCGGCTGCCAGCTCGAGATCGGCGACCGGAAGACCGTCACGCTGATCGGCGGCGGCCGGGGCTCGAACGCGACGCTGGCCGGTTGCTACTACTTCTATCAGCAGTGAATCGGCGCGCCCGGCACCGCCTTCACCCGGGCCGCGCGAAGTCGCGATCGATCCACGCCGAAGCCGTCCGCGCGTCGAGCCGGAAGCCCGCTTCGACCTTCACCCGGGCCAGCTCGTCGCCGGTCGCGTCGAACGCGCTCAGCACCGCATACGGCTCGTCGTCGTCGGCGACGATGTCGAGCCTGACCGTGACCCGCCCCGCTGCCGCGGACACGGTGACGCTCCGGTGGCGCTCGGCCGCCGCCTGCTGTTCGTGCCGACGCAGCACCTCGGCCGCGGTCTTGACGAGCGTGATGAAGGCCGCGCCGTCGAGCGGCTTCGGATTCTTCTTGTCGCGTCCCATCGTCCAGGGACCGACCAGCGCCGGCTCGGGCTCGCCGTCCTTGATCATCTCGACGGCCCAGCCCTCGTCGTCCTCGTTCTTGATGACGCGCGCGGTCCAGCCGTCGTCCCGCCAGAGACGCGGTTCGTGGACGAAACCGGGTTCATCGGCTTCGAGATCCTTCATGGAAGGCGTCCGGTCATCGTCGATCCTTGTCGTTCGTCGGTCGATCCAGCAAGATGGTCCCGCCTCGGCGACCGGTTCGATTGTGGCCTGCCGCATTTCCCGAACGCATCATCGACGAAGACCTTGACGACCAGTCCCCCGCCCGACGACGCGCTCGACGACCTGCAGCGAAAGACCTTCGGCTACTTCCTGAACGAGACCAATCCGAAGAACGGGATGGTGCCCGACAGCACCCGCGAGGGCGCCGCGGCGAGCCTCACCGCGATCGGTCTCGGCCTCACGGCGTGCTGCATCGGCGTCGAGCGCGGCTGGCTGACGCGCCGGGACGCCGTCGAACGCGCACTGACGACGCTGCGCTTTTTCCGCGACAGCGAGCAGGGCACCGCGCCGGACGCGACCGGCTTTCGCGGCTTCTACTACCACTTTCTCGACATGGCGACGGGACGCCGCGCGAACGGCTGCGAGCTGTCGACGATCGATACCGCGTTCCTGCTGGCCGGCTTCCTGACGGCCCGTGCGTATTTCGATCGCGCCGATGCCGACGAAGCCGAAATCCGTACGCTGGCCGAGTCGCTGAACGACCGCGTCGACTGGCACTGGGCGCAGGACGGCGGCGTGCTCGTCACGCACGGCTGGAAGCCCGAGAGCGGCTTCCTCCGCTATCGCTGGGGCGGCTACAGCGAAGCGTTGCTGCTCTACGCGATCGGCCTCGGTTCGAGGACCTTTCCACTGCCTGCCGAAGCGTACGACGCCTGGGCGGCGAGCTATCGATGGAAGAGGATCTACGGCGTCGAGTTCCTGTACGCGGGTCCGCTCTTCATCCATCAGTTGTCGCACGCGTGGATCGACTTCCGCGGCATCCAGGACGCGTTCATGCGCGACAAGGGGATCGACTATTTCGAGAACAGCCGGCGCGCGGTCCGGGTGCAGCAGGCCTATGCGATCCGCAATCCGCGCCGCTTCGAAGGCTACGGCGAGCACGCGTGGGGCATCACCGCGAGCGACGGTCCCGGCCCGGCGCGACGCCGCGTTCGCGGGAAGGATCGGCGCTTCTACGATTACAAGGCCCGCGGCGTTCCGTACGGCCCCGACGACGGCACGCTTGCCCCGTGGGCGATGGTCGCGTCGCTGCCGTTCGCGCCGGAACTGGTGATGCGCTCGATCGCCGCACTCGACAGCGCCTATCCGGAGATGACGAGCGAATACGGCTTCAAGTGCAGCTACAACCCGACGTTCGACTCGGGTCCGCGGGGCAGCAGGCGCGGGTGGGTCTCGAAGGGCTACTACGGCATCGACCAGGGACCGATCGTGATCATGATCGAAAATCACCGGTCCGATTTTCCATGGCGCTTGATGCGCAACTGTTCGGTCCTCGCCACCGGACTACGTCGAGCCGGCTTTGCGAACGGTTGGTTGGCGAGCGATGCAGGGACCCGGACTTCGTAGGATGGCGTTCGCGCGTTGCGGCAGATCGCTGCGAGTTCGGCTTCCCGCAAGCGCCCCACCTCGGACGCGTCGGACGGCAATGTCGTTCGCGTTGCGTTTCGCGGGCCTCGGGAGACCCGCACAGGTTGCCCGGCCTGCCGAAGTGGATTGCTACACGGCTCGACGCCCGGGAGACGTGTTCTGCGCTTTCACGACACGATGACCCTGCCCTTCCCGAACGGCACGACGGCGTTGCTGATCGCCGCGGTGTTCCTGCTCGCGGGGATCGTCAAGGGCGTGGTGGGACTGGGGCTGCCCACCATCTCGATGGCGCTGCTCGCGCTGATGATGGCGCCGGCGGAGGCCGCGGCCCTGCTGATCGTGCCGTCGCTGGTGACGAACGTGTGGCAGATCCGGCCGTGGCGATCGCTCGGGCCGCTGCTTCGGCGGCTGCGGCCGATGCAGGCCGGCGTCCTGATCGGCACGCTGGCCGGAGCCTGGGCGCTCGGCGCGCCCGCAGGGGCCTGGGCCGTCGTGTCGTTGGGTGTGGCGCTGATCGGCTATGCGCTGTGGGGCTTCGCCGGCACCCGGGTATCGGTCGGCCCATCGACCGAACGATGGCTCGGCCCCGCGATCGGCGCGGTCACCGGCGGGGTCACCGCGGCGACCGGCGTGTTCGTGATTCCCGCGGTGCCGTACCTGCAGGCGCTCGGTCTCGAGCGTGACGAATCGATCCAGGCGATGGGCCTCTCGTTCACGGTGTCCACCGTGGCGCTCGCGATCGGGCTCTGGTTCAACGACCGCTATCCGAGTGCGACGCTGGGCGCCTCGACGGCGATGCTGCTTCCGGCACTGGTCGGCATGGCGCTCGGTCAGCGCCTGCGCCGCGTGCTGTCACCGACGCTGTTCCGGCGGTGCTTCTTCGGCAGCCTAGTCCTCCTCGGCATCCACATGATCGCGAACGAGCTGCTTGCGCGTTGATTCGATTGCCGCCGGCTGCCGCCTCTTCAACGGCCTACCGGCTTGATGGTGATCCACTCGACCTTGCCATCGACGACTTCTCCCGAACCGATTGCCCGAGCGTGAACCGCCAAGGGCTCCGTTCGGTTCGCAACCGCTGAACGCAGCGCCTCTGCCGACGCGTGCCGTCACCGACGCTGTTCCGGCGATGCCTCTTCGGCGGCCTGCGCCTGCTCGGCGTCCGCAGGGTCGCGAACGGACTGCCGGCCCATCGACTCGCTTGCCGCGGCGACCGTTTCGTTCGATCCCCGGTCGCCCGCCTCGGCCCGCATCGCCGCCAACGCCGCATTCAACGTCGGGCTCGGCCGCATGACCGCCTTGACCTTGTCGCTGTCGGCCTTGTAGTAGCCGCCGATGTCGACCGGCTTGCCCTGCACCGCGGCGAGCTCGGCGACGATCTTCTGCTCGTTCTCGGCGAGCGACCTGGCCAACGGCTTGAAGTGCCCGGCCAGCTCCGCGTCTTCCGTCTGCGCCGCCAGCGCCTCGGCCCAGTACATCGCGAGGTAGAACTGGCTGCCGCGATTGTCGAGCTCGCCGGTCTTCGGCGAAGGCGACTTGCGGTTGTCCAGCAACTTGCCGGTCGCGGCGTCGAGCGTCGAAGCGAGGACCTTCGCCTTCGCGTTGCCGGTCTTGATGCCGAGGTCCTCGAGGCTCACTGCCAGAGCGAGGAACTCGCCGAGCGAATCCCAGCGCAGGTGGTTCTCCTCCACCAGTTGCTGGACGTGCTTCGGCGCCGAACCGCCGGCGCCGGTCTCGTACATGCCGCCCCCGGCCATCAACGGCACGATCGACAGCATCTTCGCGCTGGTGCCGAGCTCCATGATCGGGAACAGGTCGGTCAGGTAGTCGCGCAGGATGTTGCCGGTGACCGAGATCGTGTCGAGCCCGCGCATCACCCGCTCGAGGGTGAAGCGCATCGCGCGCACCTGCGACATGATCTGGATGTCGAGTCCCGACGTGTCGTGTTCCTGCAGGTAGCTCTTGACCTTCTTGATCAGCTCGTTCTCGTGCGGCCGATAGGGGTCGAGCCAGAACACCGCCGGCATGCCCGAGTTGCGACAACGCGCGACGGCGAGCTTGACCCAGTCGCGGATCGGCGCGTCCTTGACCTGGCACATGCGCCAGATGTCGCCCTCCTCGACGTCCTGCGTCAGCAACACCTCGCCGGTGGCGATGTCGGTGATGTTGGCGACGCCGTCCTCCGGGATCTCGAACGTCTTGTCGTGCGAGCCGTATTCCTCGGCCTGCTGCGCCATCAGCCCGACGTTGGGCACGGTACCCATCGTGCGCGGATCGAGCGCCCCGTGCCATTTGCAGAAGTTGATCAGCTCCTGGTAGATGCGCGCGAACGTGCTCTCGGGGATGACCGCCTTGACGTCCTTGAGACGCCCGTCGGCGCCGTACATCTTGCCGCCCGCGCGGATCATCGCGGGCATCGACGCGTCGACGATGACGTCGCTCGGCGAATGGAAGTTCGTGATGCCCTTCACCGAGTCGACCATCGCGAGCTCCGGGCGGTGCTCGTGGCAGGCGTGGATGTCGCGCATGATCTCCTCGCGCTGCGACTCGGGCAGTTTGGCGATCTTGTCGTACAGATCGACCATGCCGTTGTTGACGTTGACGCCGAGTTCCTCGAACAGGGCGGCGTGCTTGTCGAACGCTTGCTTGTAGAAGATCCGCACGCAGTGCCCGAACACGATCGGGTGCGACACCTTCATCATCGTCGCCTTGACGTGCAGCGAGAACATCACGCCGTACTTGTGCGCGTCCTCGATCTCTCGCTCGTAGAACGCCGTCAGGGCCTTCTTGCTCATGAACATCGAGTCGACGACCTCGCCGGCCTGCAGCGCCACCTTCGGCTTCAACACCAGCGTCTTTCCCCCGCGGGTGATCAGCTCCATCCGGACCTCACGCGCCCGGTCGATGGTCGTCGACTTCTCGCCGTGATAGAAGTCGCCGCCGTGCATGTGCGAGACATGGGTGCGCGACGCCTGCGCCCATTCGGCCATCGAGTGCGGGTTCTTCCGTGCGTACTCCTTCACCGCGCGCGGTGCACGCCGGTCGGAGTTGCCTTCGCGGAGCACCGGGTTGACGGCCGAGCCGATGCACCGGGCGTAGCGCGCCTTGATCGCCTTCTCTTCGTCGGTCTTCGGGTCGTCCGGGTAGTCCGGGAGCGGGTAGCCCTGGCCCTGCAGCTCCTTGATCGCGGCGATCAGTTGCGGGACCGACGCGCTGATGTTCGGCAGCTTGATGATGTTGGCGCCCGGCTCGAGCGTCCG
>CAXTDA010000211.1:0-7050 GCA_964242935.1 uncultured Burkholderiaceae bacterium
GCCTACATATTTTAACGGCGGCGTCCGCCCCCGCCGGGGGCCCCCCCCCACCCCCCCCCCCCCCGGGCCGGGCCGCGGGGGAAGGAAGGGTTATTTGCTCAGGACCAGCCCGCGCGCACGACCGAAGGCCGACTGGATCAGCGCCTTCTGCTGTTCGTTGTGCTTCGCGTAGTAGCCGACGGCCGGCGACGCGGACGCGGGACGGCCCGCGTACGAGAGCTTCTGGTTGTCCTCCAGGTTCTCGAGCAGGTTGTGCTGGATCTGGAACCACGCGCCCTGGTTCTGCGGCTCGTCCTGGCACCACACGATCTCGGTCGCGTTCGGATACTTCTTCAATTCGTTCGAGAACGCCTTGTGCGGGAACGGGTAGAGCTGTTCGAGCCGCAGGATGACCGTGTCCTCGCGTTCGCCGCGCGCGGTCCGAAGCTCGTAGTAGACCTTGCCCGAACACACGATGACGCGCTTGACCTTCTTCGGCTCGAGGTCGGCCGTCTCCGGCACCACGGTCAGGAAACCGCCGCGCGCCAGGTCGTGCAGATCGGAGACCGCCTCCTTGTGACGCAGCAGCGACTTCGGCGTCAGGATCACGAGCGGCTTCCGGAACAGGCGGATCATCTGGCGACGCAGCAGATGGAATACCTGCGCCGGCGTGGTCGGCTGCACCACCTGCATGTTGTTGTCGGCGCAAAGCTGCAGGAACCGCTCGGGGCGCGCCGACGAATGCTCCGGACCCTGCCCTTCGTAGCCGTGCGGCAACATCATCGTCAGACCCGACACCCGGCCCCACTTGACCTCGCCGGACGAGATGAACTGGTCGATCACGACCTGCGCGCCGTTGACGAAGTCGCCGAACTGCGCCTCCCAGATCACCAGCGTGTTCGGCTCGGCCGACGAATAGCCGTACTCGAACGCGAGCACCGCCTCTTCCGACAGCACCGAATCGATCACCGTGAACGGCGCCTGGCCGTCCGACACGTTCTCGAGCGGGATATAGGTGCCCGCGTCGAAGCGCTCGCGGTTCTGGTCGTGCAGCACCGCGTGGCGATGCGTGAACGTGCCGCGGCCCGAGTCCTGGCCGGTGATGCGAACGCCGAAGCCCGACGCGACGAGCGACGCGAACGCGAGGTGCTCGCCCATGCCCCAGTCGAGCAGCTGCTCGCCCCGGGCCATCTTGGCGCGGTCGGCGATGACCTTCTCGACCAGCGGATGCGGCTTGAAGTTGGCCGGCAGCGACGTGATGCGCGCGCCGATGCGCTTCAGTTCGGTGATCGGCACCGCGGTGTCGGCCGAATCGGTCCACTTGCGGTTCAGGAACGGCATCCAGTCGACCGCGTACTTGCTCTTGAAGTTCGACAGGACCGGGTCGACCGTGAGCTTCCCCGCATCCATCGCGGTCCGGAAGTCGGTCACGTACTGCTCGGCCTGCGCGTCGGTGATCACGCCCTGCGCGACGAGGCGGTCGGCATACAGCTTCCGCGTTCCGGGGTGCTGCGAGATCTTCCGGTACATCATCGGCTGGGTCAGCGCGGGCGTGTCCTGCTCGTTGTGACCGAGCTTCCGGAAGCAGACGATGTCGATCACGACGTCGCGCTTGAACTTCGTCCGGTAGTCGCAGGCGATCTGCGTCGCGAGGATCACCGCGTCGGGGTCGTCGCCGTTCACGTGCAGCACCGGCGCCTCGATCATCTTGACCACGTCGGTGCAGTACAGCGTCGAGCGCGAGTCGCGCGGGTCCGACGTCGTGAAGCCGATCTGGTTGTTGATGACGATGTGGATCGTGCCGTGCGTGCCGTAGCCGCGCGTCTGCGCGAGGTTCAGCGTCTCCATCACGACGCCCTGGCCCGCGAAGGCCGCGTCGCCGTGGACCAGGATCGGCAGGACCTGGCTGCCGTCGGTGTCGCCGCGACGCTCCATCCGCGCCTTGCAAGACCCTTCGACGACCGGGTTGACGATCTCGAGGTGCGACGGATTGAACGCGAGCGACAGGTGGACCGGACCGCCGGGCGTCGACACGTCGCTCGAGAAGCCCTTGTGATACTTGACGTCGCCCGACGGCAGGTCGTCGACGTGCTTGCCCTCGAACTCGGCGAAGAGATCCGACGGCATCTTGCCGAGCACGTTGACGAGCAGGTTCAGCCGGCCGCGGTGGGCCATGCCGATGACGATCTCCTGGACGCCCTGGCTGCCGCAGCGCTGCACGACCTCGTCGATCGACACGATGAAGCTCTCGCCGCCTTCGAGCGAAAAGCGCTTCTGGCCGACGTACCGGGTCGCGAGGTAGCGTTCGAGGCCCTCGGCGGCCGTCAGGCGGTCGAGGATGTACTTCCGCGCGTCGGCGCCGTAGTCGGGCGTCGCCCGGATCGACTCGAGCCGCTCCTGCATCCAGCGCTTCTCGGCCTGGTCGCTGACGTACATGAACTCGACGCCGATCGATCCGCAGTACGTCTCGCGAAGCGCCTTCACGATCTCGCGGAGCGACGCCTCCTCGAAGCCGAAGTACGTGTTCGGCGCCGGATAGATCGTCGCCATGTCGGCTTCGGTGAAGTCGTAGAACGCCGGCTCGAGCTCGGGGATCTGCGGCCGCTCCTGGCGCTTCAGCGGGTCGAGGTTGGCCCAGCGCGCGCCGAGGAAACGATAGGCGGCGATCAGCTGCTGGACGTAGACCTGCTTCGTCGCGAGCACGTCGTTCGCCGCATTCGGCGGCGTGAGGCGCTGCTCCTTCGAACGCTGCGCGAACGACGTGACGATCGGTGCGTGCGGCACGTCGATCGCATTGCTGCCGTCGGGCGCGGGGACGTGCGCGAGCTGGTCGAAGTAGTCGCGCCAGTGTTCGGCGACGGACCCGGGGTTGTCGAGATAGGACTCGTAGAGCTCTTCGACGTACGGGGCGTTGCCGCCGAAGAGATACGAATCGAGACGCGACTCCTGCATCATGACGCTGCACCTTTCCCCGGGTATTCCGGGATCGAGTGGTGACCTACGGTGAGGCCCACCTCCGCTTCGCGACCATGTCGACCTGCGGATCTTCGGGGTGCGGCAACGGCTTGCCTCGGCGACCCGCGAAAGGCCCGAAGGATAGCACCGCGAGGCGGATGTTTCCACGCCCGGACTCCGTCGGGCGGTTGCCCGGAGGCGTTCGAATGTGTAGACTCTTGTGTGACTCCAGACACACGATCGGTGACGAATCCATGGCGACCAATCTTTCGCTCGATCCGCAACTCGTCGATCTCGCACTCGCCGTCAGCGGCGAGAAAACGAAGCGGGCAGCCGTCACGCGCGCGCTCGAGGAATTCGTGGCGCGACGAAAGCAGAAGGGGATCGCCGATCTGATGGGCAAGCTGGACTGGGATACGACCTTCGACTACAAGGCGGACCGTTCGCGGCGATGAGCCTGTTCGTCGATACCAGCGTCTGGTCGCTCGCACTCCGGCGCGACGTGACGGCGACGCAGCAGGTCCCCACGCCCGAAGTCGGCGCCTTGCGCGCCTCGCTCGAAAGCGGTCAGCTGATCGCGACGACCGGACTCGTGCTGCAGGAATTGCTCCAGGGCTTCAACGGTCCCAAGGCCACCCGGTCGATCGCTGAACGGTTCGCGTCGCTGGCGTTCGTGACACCGGATCGCCACGACCACATCGAGGCGGCCGCCCTGCGCAACACCTGCAGGCGGGCCGGCGTGCAGCTGGGAACGATCGATGCGTTGCTGGCGCGCCTGTGTCTTCGACACGGGTTGACGATGCTGACGACGGATCGCGACTTCCGTCATGCTGCGGCGCACTGCGCACTGAGGATCTGGTCGGCGAGCTGATCCCGATCCGTCACGGCCGCACGGCCGGCGTCTCGACCGGCAGCCCCGCCGCGCGCTGCATGAGGTAGAGCTCGAGCTCGACCCACGCCGTGGCGCCGTCGTCGAACGGTTCCGCGCGCACGCCGATCATGCAGCCACGCATCCGCCGGATCAGCGAGCCGAGCCCCTGCCATTCGAGTCGGTAGATCGGATAGCCGGTGGGATGCGCCTGTGGAATCACGCTGCCGGCAAGCCGTCCTCCTGCGTTCGCGTCGTGACACTGCGCACAGGCGAGGTCGAGCTGGCCCATGCGCTGCCGATAGATCGCTTCGCCGCGCGCGCGAAACGGGTCCAGGCGTCCGTCGCTCGGCGGCGCCACCGGCTGGTCGTGCGATTGGCGGCCGACGTAGGCCTCGAGCGCCAGCAGCGCGTCGTCTTCGCGGGCGAGCGCGGGGGCGTGCTGATGGCGGACCCGACAGGCGTTGATGCGGCCGGACAGCGTGATCGGTCCGCGGGTCGCCTCGTCGAACGCCGGATAACGCGCGGCGACGCCCCGCATGCTCGTCCCGGCGTCGGCATGACACGCGGCGCAAGAGCGGCGCTCGGACCCGTCGTCCGCGGCCCACCGCGCCTCCCCTTCCTTGACCCACAGCATCCCGGGGTTCGACGTCTCGTCCTCCTGCATCGCACGAAGCGCCGGGCTCATGAACGCGAGTCCCGAGCGTCTCCCGTCCGGCGTCGGGGTCGCGGCCTCCGCGACCAGCGCCACGACGGCGAGCGCGACGGCGAGGACCGCCGGCCGGCGAACGACGTTCATGTCACCGTGATCGACGCGCTCTCGGTCTGCGTAAAACCGTTGTCGCCTTCCCACGTGAAGGTGAGCATGCCGCTGACCGTCGCGACCGTGAAGAAGCTGAGGAGCGGGTTCGCCGAGACGGCCGGAAACAGCTCGGCCGTGAAGACGTCGGCCCCGTCGTAACGGCACGTGAAGCGACGGATCAGGTTCCGCGGCATCGCCGCGCCGCCGTCGCCGGTCCGGTAGCCGGTCTCCATTGGATGCGCGATCAGCGTCCGGATCTCGATCACGTCACCCGCCTTCGCGGATTTCGGGACGTTGACGAGCGTGCGCGCCATTTCAGCTCTCGATGCAGGCGGCGAGCGTCACGATCACGTCCGCGCCGTCCTGCCAGAACGTGCCGTCGCTCATCTGCGCCACCGCGACCAGGCGTTGCGACGTCGCGAGCCGGATCCGCGTCGAGACGCTCGCCTTGCCGGCGCGCGGGCCGAGCGTGAACACCGCGACGTCGCGCTGAGGGTTGCGCTCGTTGAACAACGCGATGCGTCGCACGTGATCCGCCGCGGTCATCGGGCTCTCGACGTTGACGGTGACCGGCACCGCGTTGCCGTTCTCGATCAGCAACGCGATCTCGAGCCGGACGCGGCCGGCGGTCAGCGGCGCGCCACCCGAGAACGCCTTCAGCGCCGCGTCGAGCTCGGACGCGGCGCCGCGTGCCGCCGGCCACGCGGCCAGCGTACCGAGGCCGACGCCGAGCTTCAGCAGCCGCCGGCGCGCGGCACCGGGGCGATCGTGGCGTCTCACGGCTTCAACGTGACCAGGAACGCAACCACGTCCTCGATCTGTTGGGCGTCGAGGATCGGCTTGTCGCGCCATGCCTTCGCGATGCGCGGCCCCGTCGCGGCGCGGTGGTACGGCGGCATGAGGGTGTCGGGATTCAACGCGCGGGCGTCGACGATGCGAAGCCGCAACTGGCCTTCGCTCCATCGCGCCCCGGCGCCCGACAGGTCGGGGGCGAGCGTGCCCTGGAAGCGCTCTTCCGGAAAAGGACCGGTGTGGCACAACAGGCAGAGCCCGACCTGGCGGTCCGCGACGATCGCACGACCGCGGCCGGCATCGCCCCGGATCGTCGTCAACGGCGTCGGCATCGAATCGTCGACCACGACCGGCGCGACGATCCGCACGGTCCCGTCGGCGGCGAACCCGGCCGTGCCGACGACGGCCGCCGAGAAGGCCGCCGCGACGACGAGCCGTCGATGCACGCCCGCCACGTCGATGCCCCTGCTCAAGCCCTCTTCAGGCTGTGGTTCTTGAGCGGCAGTTCACGGATGCGCTTGCCGGTCGCGGCGAAGATCGCGTTGAACACCGCCGGCGCCGCGACCGCGATGGTCGGCTCGCCGACGCCGCCCCAGAAGCCGCCCGACGCGACGATGACCGTCTCGACGGCCGGCATCTCGTGGAGCGCCATCACGCGGTAGGTGTTGAAGTTGCGCTGCTCGATCCGCCCGTCCTTCACCGTGCACTCGCCGTACAGCGCGGCCGACAGTCCGTACGCGAACGATCCTTCGACCTGCGCCTCGATCTGCTGCGGGTTGACCGCATGACCGCAATCCGTGGCCGCGACGATGCGATGGATCTTCAGCACGCCGTCGTCGCTGACCGACACCTCGGCGCACGCCGCGACGTAGCTCCCGAAACCCATCGTCTGCGCGAGCCCGCGGAACACGCCGGCCGGCGCCGGCTTGCCCCAGCCGGCCCGCTCGGCCGCGGCGTTCAGGACCGCGAGGTGCTTCGGGTGATCGGCCATCAGCTTCCGGCGGAACGCGAGCGGGTCCTGCCCGGTCGCGTGCGCGAGCTCGTCGATGAACGACTCGAGATACAGCGTGTTCTGGTTCAGGTTGACGCCGCGCCAGAAGCCGGGCGGCACGTGCGGATTGCGCATCGCATGGTCGATCAGCAGCGCCGGGAAGCCGTAGCCGATCGAGGCCTCCGGACCGGGCGCGTTGAGGCCTTGGAACACGACCGGATCCTTGCCGTTCACGACGTTCTGCGGCGCCACCGACGCCAGGATCGACTGGCCCGAGATCCGCATGTGGAAGCCGGTGACGTTTCCCTCCGCATCGACGCCCGCGCGCATCCTGCACTGCGTGACCGGGTGATAGCGGCCGTGCAGCATGTCCTCCTCGCGCGACCAGAGCAGCTTGACCGGCGTGCCCGGCATCTCCTTCGCGATCGCGACCACCTGGCGGATCCAGTCGTGGACCGCGCCGCGGCGTCCGAAGCCGCCGCCGAGCAACATCTTGTAGACGTCGCACTGTGCGAGCGGCAGGCCGGCCGCCTCGGCAGTGGCAGCCAGCGCCGCCTCGCCGTTCTGGGTCGGCGTCCAGACCTCGCAGCGTTCGGGCGTGTAGCGCGCCACCGCGTTCATCGTCTCCATCGTCGCGTGGTTCTGGTGCGGGTACGAGTACAC
>CAXTDA010000212.1:0-2859 GCA_964242935.1 uncultured Burkholderiaceae bacterium
GCGCGCGCGACCCGACGACCCGCCCCATCTTCCCGGCCAGCCTCGGCATGGCGCACGACCTCGGCAGGAAGGCCTTCCCCGAAGGCGTCGAAGACCGTGAGGACTGGGACTTCGTCCGCGCGAGCGGCGCCGATCTCGCGCAGGGCTACTTCATCGCGGCGCCGATGCCGGCAGCGCAGCTGAACGGCTGGTCCGCGCAGTGGACCCACCGCCTGAAGGACCTGTTGTGAGCGGTGCGGAACCTCGCGTCCTGGTGCTGGCCTCGTCGGCGGCAGACGACGCGGTGTTCCGCGAGCTGCTGGCCGACGACTACCCCGCGCTGCGGGTCGCCACCAGCCCGACCGACTACGCGGCGTCGTTCGATGCGTACCGTCCGGACGTCGTGGTCCTCGCGATGCGCGAGGTGAGCGAATGCGAACGTCATTACGCCGACCTGTTGATCAACCGCGGTGCGGCGGTCCTGCCCCATCGAACCTTGCTGCTGTGCGACCGCGACCACGTCCGCCAGGCGTTCGCGCTCTGCAAGGCCAACCGCTTCGACGACTACGTCCTGTTCTGGCCGATGGCGCACGACGCGCTGCGGTTGTCGATGTCGATCCACCACGCGCTGCGCTTCCGCGACGCGACGCGCGCGGCGGCGCTGCTGCCCGAACTGACGATGCAGGCACGGCGGATCGGTACGCTCGAGGACGCGCTCGCCGAAGAGCGGTCGGTCGGCAGCCTGCACGCGCACCGCCTGCGCGATGTGGTCGAGGCGGTCGGGACCGACATCCGCGCATCGCTCGAGACGTTCGGCCGGCGGCTGGTCGAGACCGGGCTCGACGAGGCCGTCGTCGTCCGCGACATCGCGGCGGTGATGGACACGCTCGAGGCGTTCGACCGCGACTTCGTGCGCCCGCCGGTCCGGTCGGCCGTCGACGCGACGCTGCCGGTGCGGCAGTGGGTCGACGCGTTGCCCGAGCGGCTGGAGCCGCAGCGGCAAGCCGCGCGCGCGCTCGGCCTCCATGCGGCCCGGGCGAAGCCGCTGCTGCTGGTCATCGACGACGACGAGTTCATGCGGAAGCTGCTGCTCCGCCTGCTCCGGACCGGCGGCTTCGACGCCGAGGCGGTCGGGTCCGCCGCCCACGCGATGACGTTCCTGCACGGTCAGCAGCCGGACCTGATCCTCATGGACATCCGCCTGCCGGACATCGACGGCATCGCACTGACCCGACAGCTGAAGGCCATCGATGCGTACGTCCGCATTCCCGTCATCATGCTGACCGGACAGAGCCAGCAGCAGGTGCTGGCCGACAGCCGGCACGCCGGCGCCGCGGATTTCATCGTCAAGCCGTTCGAGCGCGAGACGCTGTTGAAGAAGGTCTCGCTGCACCTCTCGATGCCGGTCTGACGCAACGCTTTGCCGCGTCGCGGTCAGTAGGTCTCGAAGTGCAGGCGTCCGTCGCGCTTCATCTGCTGGTGCAGCGCGGGCCAGTCCATCTGCCGGTCCGCGCAGATGTCGCGCAACGCGTCGAGCACGCCGCGCTCCATGCCCTTCAGTCCGCACACGTAGACATACGTGTTGTCGTCCTTCAGCAGGACCGCGACGTCGTCCGCGCGTTCCCGCATCCGGTGCTGCACGTAGCGCTTCTGCCCGTCGCCCGCGCCGTCCTCGCGCGAGAACGCGAAGTTGATGTCGATGAATGCCGCAGGCAGGTTCATCAGCGGCCCGAAGTACGGCAGCTCCTTCTGGGTCCGCGCGCCGAAGAACAGCATCAGCCTGCCGCCCTCGTCGAGATGGACGCGGCGGCGCCGTCGCTCGGTCATCGCGCGCATCGGCGCGCTGCCGGTCCCGGTGCAGATCATGATGAGGTTCGACTTCGGATGGTTCGGCATCAGGAAGCTGGTGCCGAACGGGCCGATGATGCGAACCTGGTCGCCCTTCTTCAGGTCGCAGACGTAGTTCGACGCGACGCCGCGCACCGGGTTGCCGTCGTAGTCCGACGTCACCCGCTTCACGGTCAGCGAGATGTTGTTGTAGCCGGGGCGCTCGCCGTCGCGCGGGCTCGCGATCGAGTACTGGCGCGCGTGATGCGGCTTGCCCTTCGCGTCGACCCCCGGCGGCAGGATGCCGATCGATTGCCCTTCGAGTACCGGGAACGGCGTGCTGCCGAAGTCGAGCACGATGTGATGCGTGTCGCTGTCGGTGCCGAGCGCGGTGACGCGGAAGTTGCCGGCGACCGTCGCGGTGACCGGCGACCTGTGTCCGTACAGGTTGACGTAAGGATGCGACGCGGACCACGGCGGGACCTGCGAACCGGACAACGGATCCGCGAGATGCGACGGGTCGAGCTCGAGCGCCTTCTCGTCGTCGGCGGCCTCGGCCGGCGGGATCGGCTTCAGCGCCTGCTCGGCCAGCGGCACGCCGTCGAGCTCCTTCTCGGGCGGCAGTTCGTCCCACGTGAACTGCTCGTCGATGCTGTACGCGGCGGGCTTGAGCACCGTCCGCCAGTTGTCGATCGACCCGGTCGGACACGGCGAGATGCAGGCCATGCAGAAGTTGCACTTTGCCGCATCGACCACGTAGTTGTCGTCGTTGTGCGTGATCGCGTCGACCGGGCAGGTCTCTTCGCACGTGTTGCAGCGAATGCAGATCTCGGGGTCGATCAGGTGCTGCTTGAGGATTTCGGCGTTGGCGGCCATCGTCGTCTCGTCTCCTGCTCACTGCACCGTCGTCCCCGCGAAGGCGGGGACCCAGTGTCTTCTGCCGACACGACGCTGGATCGCCGCTTTCGCGGGGATGACGAAGCGCCGCGGTGTTCCGTTTCGAACGACGCTGGATCCCCGCTTTCGCGGGGATGACGAAGCGCCGCGGCGCTT
>CAXTDA010000212.1:2959-7036 GCA_964242935.1 uncultured Burkholderiaceae bacterium
TTCGAACGACGCTGGATCCCCGCTTTCGCGGGGATGACGAAGCGCCGCGGCGCTTCGTCAATTGAACCGCACGTACTCGAAGTCGACCGGCTGCTTGTTGATCCCGATCGGCGGCGGGGCGATCCAGCCGGCGAACTTGCCGGGGTCCGTGACACGACCCATCAGCGACGCAACGAACGCGCGATCTTCCGCGGTCGGCAGCCAGTCGCGTTCGCGCTGCGCGAACTCGGCCTCGCTGACGACCTGGCCGTCGGGGCTGACCTTCGCGTTCGACAGCGCACCGATCTTCCGGTTGAACGCCTTGTGCGGGACGACCAGGCGATGCGGCAGGCCGGCCTTCTCGATCACCTTGTTCCAGCGGTTGACCCCGCCGATCGAATCCTTGATGTAGTCGTCGCGGAGCACCTCGTTGAGCGCGTTCAGCATCGGCACCTCGCGTTCGACGAGACGGCCGTCCTGCACGCCGAGCACCTTGTACGTCTGCCCCTGCAGGCGGTGGTCGTCGTCGCGCTTCGTCTCCTCGTAGCGGCCCTTCAGGCCCGAGTTGTAGAAGATCGCCGCGTTGCTCGACTCGTCGGCACCGAACAGGTCGATCGTCACCGAGTAGTGGAAGTTGAGGTAGCGCTGCAGCGTGCCCATGTCGATCACGCCGGCCGCGCGGATCTTCTGCGGGTCGTCGGTCTTCAGCTCGTTCATCACCTGGCAGGTCCGGTTGATGACACGCGAGATGCCCGACTCGCCGACGAACATGTGGTGCGCTTCCTCGGTCAGCATGAACTTCGTCGTGCGGGCGAGCGGATCGAACGCGCTCTCGGCCAGCGCCGACAACTGGAACTTGCCGTCGCGGTCGGTGAAGTACGTGAACATGTAGAACGCGAGCCAGTCCGGCGTCTTCTCGTTGAATGCACCGAGGATGCGCGGGTTGTCCTGGTCGCCGGAATTGCGATGGAGCAGCGCTTCGGCTTCCTCGCGGCCGTCGCGCCCGAAGTAGCGGTGCAGCAGATAGACCATCGCCCACAGATGCCGGCCCTCCTCGACGTTGATCTGGAACAGGTTGCGGAGGTCGTACTGCGACGGCGCCGTCAGGCCGAGGTGGCGCTGCTGCTCGACCGACGCCGGCTCGGTGTCGCCCTGCGTGACGATGATGCGGCGCAGGTTCGCGCGATGCTCGCCCGGGACTTCCTGCCACGCGTCGGCGCCGATGTTCTCGCCGAAGTGGACCTTGCGGTCGCCGACCGCGGGGTTGAGGAAGATGCCCCAGCGGTACTCGGGCATCTTGACGTGGCCGAACTGCGCCCAGCCGGCCGAATCGACACTGGTCGCGGTGCGCAGGTAGACGTCGTGGTTGTGCGAACCGTCGGGCCCCATGTCCTGCCACCAGTTGAGGAACTCCGGCTGCCAGTGCTCGAGCGCGCGCTGCAGCGTCTTGTCCTCGGCGAGGTTGACGTTGTTGGGGATCTTGGTCGTGTAGTCGATGGTGGCCATGGAAGGGTCCTTGAATTCGTCGTCCCCGCGAAGGCGGGGACCCAGTGTCGTTAGTCGTTCCCAGCGTGATCAACGCCGCTGGGTTCCCGCCTTCGCGGGAACGACGGAGAGCGAGGCAGCGCGAGTCTCAAACCCTGTTCCAGTCGAACTGCGCCTTCTCGCCCTTGCCGTACAGCTTCAGCGCGCCCTTCTCGCCGACCGCGTTCGGCCGGTTGAAGATCCAGTTCTGCCAGGCGGTGAGACGGCCGAAGACGCGCGTTGCCATCGTCTCCTTGCCGTTGAAGCGCAGGTTCGCCTCCATTCCGGTCAGCGCGTCGGGCGACATCGAAGACCGCTCCTCGATCGCCATCCGCACCTCGTCGGCCCAGTCGATGTCGTCGGGCGCCATCGTGACGAGGCCGAGCTGCATCGCGGCGTCGCCGTCGAGCGCCTCGCCGAGCTTCGCGCGCACCGCATCGACCGCCGGCGCCTCGTCGTAGAAGCGGCGGCCGAGACGCGACTGCTCGGTCGCCATCGGGTACGAGCCGCAGTTCAGTTCGTTCACGGTGATGGTCGGCGCGCGGGCGGGCTCGTCGGGCAGCGCCAGCATGTACGCGCGGTCGCAGGCGAGCGCGAGCTCGAGCAGCGTGCCGGCGAAGCACGAGCCTTCCTCGATCAGCGCGAACAGCGTGCGCGACGACACGTCGAGCCGCGACAGCGTGCGGCGCGTGAAGCCGATCGTCTCGCGGACGAACCAGTGATCCCGGTTTGCCAGCAGGATCGCATCGGACGCGAGCACGGCGGCCGGGTCGCCGACCGTCTTCAGCAGCCACGTACCGATGTCCAGCTCGTTGGTCCGCATCGACAGGATCGCGTCGTCGAGCTCGCGCGCCATCGCGAGCGGCCACCACGCGGTGCCGGCTGCGACGATCGCGTCGACCGTGTCGGGCTGCGCGCCTTCCGGCGCACGGATCGTGAACGTCGCGACCCGCTTCGCGCGGTCGATCGCGACGTCGACATGGGCGTAGTGCAGCCCGGCATCGTCGACCCTGCGTTCGAGCGGGGTCAGCGCGACGCCCTTCGCGTCGGCCGGCCGATCGCTCGTCGCGGCGAGCGCGGCGGCGCGCTCGGCGACCTTCTGCGCGAACGCCGCCGGCTTCGCGATGTCGTCGACGAGGCGCCACTCCTTGGCCCGCGCGCCGCGCACGCCTTCGGTCGTCGTGCAGAACACGTCGGCGAGATCGTGACGCACATGGCGCTTGTCGGTCACGCGCGTCAGGCCGCCGGTGCCCGGCAGCACGCCGAGCAGCGGCACCTCGGGCAGGCTCACCGCCGACGAGCGATCGTCGACCAGCAGGATCTCGTCGCAGGCGAGCGCCAGCTCGTAGCCGCCGCCGGCGCAGGCACCGTTGACCGCCGCGAGGAACTTGAGGCCGGAGTACGTGCTGGAATCCTCGAGCCCGTTTCGCGTCTCGTTCGTGAACTTGCAGAAGTTGACCTTCCACGAGTGCGACGACACGCCGAGCATGAAGATGTTGGCGCCCGAACAGAAGATGCGGTCCTTCAGGCTCGTCATCACGACGGTGCGGACTTCGGGGTGCTCGAAGCGGATGCGGTTGACGGCGTCGTTCAGCTCGATGTCGACCCCGAGGTCGTAGCTGTTCAGCTTCAGCTTGTAGCCCGGCCGAATACCGGCGTCCTCGTCGATGTCGAGCGACAGCGTCGCGACGGGCCCGTCGAACTTCATCGACCAGTGCCGGTAGCGCGACGGCTCGATGCGGTAGTCGACCGGTGCGATCGGCATGTTCGCCGCCGACTCGCCCGGCTCGCGGATGTTGCCGCCGGCCGACGTGCGATGCGGTACGTCGGCATCGGGATTGTTGATCGGGGTATTCGCGGCTGCGGCAGCTTCCATGTCGGTCTCCTGTCGGTCCATCGGATCGCACCGGGATGCAAGATGATGCATCGAAGTGTCGTCGTAGGCAGCATATTGCCGTTCCCCGGCGCGCCCGTCAAGCACGAATTGCACTTTACTGCATATTTTCTGCGAACTCGTCGAACGGCCGACCCACGGCACGGAACACCTCGGCCGCGAGCGCCCGGTACGTCTCGTCGAGCGGCCGGCCCGACGTGTCGACGGTGAGGTCGGCCTTCCGGTAGAACGCCGCGCGCCCGGCCAGGATGCGTTTCAGGTCTTCCATCGCCTCCTTGTTGCCGGCCATCGGCCGCGTGTCGCCTTGTGCGACGACGCGTTGCATGTGGTCGGCCGGCGTCGCCTTCAGCCAGACGGTGAAGCAGTTCGACAGCAGCAGGTTGAAGGTCGCCGGATCGGACACGATGCCGCCCGGCGTCGCGATCACCGACGCCGGATGGCGTCGCAGCGTTTCCTCGAGGGCGCGCCGTTCGTAGCGCCGGTAGGCCGCCGGCCCGAGCAGGTTGTGGATCTCGGTCAGGCCGTAGCCCGCGACCCGCTCGATCTCGCGGTTGAGCTCGACGAACTGCGCGCCGAGGTCGTCGGCGAGGCGCCGGCCGAGCGTCGACTTGCCGGCGCCGCGCAGGCCGATCAGCGCGATGCGCCGCCTGCGCGCCGCCGGGCCCGCGGCCGTGCCGAAC
>CAXTDA010000213.1:0-7026 GCA_964242935.1 uncultured Burkholderiaceae bacterium
TTACTGCGCGGACTTCAGCAGGATGTCGTTCTTGACCGACTGGACGCCGGTCACGTTGCGGGCGATCTGCACGGCCTTGTTGATCTCGGCCTGGCTCTTCGCGAAACCCGACAGCTGCACGGTGCCCTTGTACGTCTCGACCTTGATGTTGGTCGCGTCGACCGTCTTGTCGAGCACGAAGTCCGACTTGACCTTCGTCGTGATCGTCGTGTCGTCGACGTATTGTCCCGGGCTCTCGCGGGTCGGCGTCGATCCGCAGGCGCTCAGCAGTACGGGGGAACCGATGCCGATCGCGGCGGCGAGCGCGATGCTGCGCAGGGTGGACTTTTTCATGGGACCTCGCTTGATTGATGAGACGCCCGGGGCCGGACCGGCTGCCCTTCGAGCGGTGGGGAAGCGATTTTGTTGTGGGGAGCGCTGACGCCGGGTAGGACGGTGACCCATCGGCCTGTCGCCGGTCGAACCAGAGCGTCCTGCGTTTCAGACGCGCAGGACGCGCGGTGCGTCCTGCTCGGCCGGGTGCTCCGGGAACAGCCGGTCGAGCTGTGCGTCGGGCAGCGCGAGGTGGCGTTCCGCGACCTCGGCGACGATGCTGCGGAAGTCCGTCGTGATCGCCAGGTCGCGATTCTCGTGCAGGCCCGCTTCGTCGATGCCGGGCCAGCGACCGTGAACCCGACCGCCCGCGACCGGCCCGCCGAGCACCCAGAGCGCGTTGCCGTGGCCGTGGTCGGTGCCGCGGTTGCCGTTCTCGCGCGCGGTTCGGCCGAATTCGGACATCACGACGATCACGGTGTCGTCGAACACCGGCCCGAGCCGGTCGGCGAGCACGGCCAACCCTTCCCCGAGAGGACGCAGCCGGTTCGCGAGCTGGCCGCGGGCGGTGCCCTGCCCGGCGTGCGTGTCCCAGCCGCCGAGCGCGACGAACGCGAGCTGGACGTTCGGATCGTTCCGCATCAGCCGCGCGAGCCGCGCGGCGTCGTCGGGGAAGCCGGTCGGAAGCGGCGCGCCGTTGTTCGCGGCGATCTGCTCCTTCTCCATCGCGCCCGGATCGAGCGATGCCAGCACCTCGCGCCGCGCCTGCAACGATTCCCGATAGGTCCGCGAGGTCGCGTCGTCGCCGTCGTAGAGCTTCGCGAACGCATCGGCGACGCGCGGCTGATCGAGGATCGTCGGCCGCGTCGCGCCCTGCCCTTCGGCCATCGACGCGACCGGGACCGGACCGGCATAGATGCGCGGCAGCACCGCGCCGACCGATAGCCCGCGCGTCGGCGACGGTCGGCCCGGCAGCGTGCCGAGCAGCCGGGTCATCCAGCCGTCCGACGTCCGCTTCCGGCCGGGCGTGCCCGACTCCATGTAGTCCTGCGCGTCGAAGTGCGACCGCGTCGGATCGGGCGAGCCCGACGCGTGGACGAACGCGAGCTTGCCGCCCGACCAGAGCGGCATCAGCGACGCGAGCGCCGGATGGAGGCCGAAGTGTCCGTCGAGGTCCAGCAGCGCCCCGTCGGCCTGCCCCGGCGCCGGCAGCGCGATCGTCGGTCGAAAACGCGCGTAGTCGGCTTCCGCGTACGGCGCGACGACCGACAGTCCGTCGACCGCGCCGCGCAGGAAGACGACGATCATCTTCTGTCGCGACGGTGCCGTTCCGGACGCCGCGACCGCAGCGAACGCCGAGCGTCCGACCGGCACCAGCCCGGCGGCACCGGCGACCGACAGCATCTTCACGAAACCGCGACGTTGCATGACGGCCTCCTTTAGCGACGCATGAAATCCGGACTGCCGAGGACCAGCGCGGCCGCGAGCTGCGGTTCGGTGCCGAGCACGACGCCGCGCGTGCGGTCGCCGATCGTCGGGCCGAGCGTCTCGAGCAGCGGGACCGCCTGCAGCGCGGCGGCGCGCGCCAGCGGCTGCGCGACCGGTGCCGGCAAGACCGGGGACAGCGCCGGTCGATCGATCGCCAGCCGGCCGCTCGCGAGCGCCGTGACGAACGCGATGCGCCGGGTCATGCCGTCCGGATTCAGCCACGCCGCCTCGGTGTTCTTGTAGCCGTCGGGCGTCGGACAACCGTAGAGCGGCATGCCGAGCTGCGCGAGCGTGCCGACGAGCGGCTGCACGTTGACGACCTCCACGCCGCTCGCCCGCGCCGCCGACACGACGTACTGGTACGGCGTCTTGAACTTCGCGGTCATCGCCGCCCGGTCGCGGAACTCGGCGCTGTGGAGCAGCGTCCGCAGCACCTCGCGGATGTCGCCGTCGGTCGCGAGGAAGCGCGCGGTCAGGCGGTCGACGAGGGCCGGCGGCGGCCGGTCGGCGACGAAATACTGGGCGAGCTGGAACGCGACGCGGCGCGCCGTCGCCGGATGCGTCGCCAGCACGTCGAGCGCGAATTCGCCTTCCTGCTGACCGTTCGCCGTGACGCGGTGCCCGAGCCACGTCTTCGTGCCGTTGTCGTGGCGACGCGGCGCGAAGACGAACAGGTCGCGGCTCTCGACGCCTTCCAGCGGGCCGGCGCGGCCGGTGGCCCGCGCATCGAAGGTCCAGCCGGTCAGCATCCGCGCGAGCTCGGTCACGTCGTCCTGCGTGTAGTTCGCCACCGCGCCGCCCGCCTTGCCCTCGTTCTCGACGCCGAGCGTGTGCAGTTCCATCAGCTCGCGCGCGTAGTTCTCGTTCAGGCCGGCCTTCTGCTTCGTCGTGCGGTTGACGTCGGCGTCCGCGCCGGTCGACAGCCAGTTGTCGAGGTAGAACAGCATCGCCGGGTGCTTGGCCGTCGCGCCGAGCAGGTCGCGGAAGTGGCCGAGCGCATACGGCCGGATCGCGTCGCGTTCGTAGTTCGACACGAGCGCCCGATCGAGATCCTTGCCGATGAAGACGTTGAAGTGGTTGAACCAGAAGTCGGTCATGACCTCCTGCAACTGGCGCGGGCTCTCGATCGCCTGGATCAGCCGCGCCTCGGCCGTCTGCTGCGCCAGACGCCGGTACTGCTGGCGCCGCGACTCCAGCGCGTCGTCCTTCGCGGCCCCGTCGGTCGGGGCCGGCGACTTCGTGGAATCGGCGGTCGCGACGGCTTGCGCACGCTGGGCCGCCTGCACCGCGCGCTGCTCGGCACGGTAGCCGTCGATCAGCGTCCCGGCCGGCAGGCGCTGCACGTCGAGCGCGTCGAGACGGCGCGTGAGCGCGTCGCCGACGACGATGCGCTCCGGCTGCAGCTGCTCGTCGATGTACGCGTCGACGCCGATCCGCCGCACCCGCTCGACGTCGCCCGGACGCGGGCCGAACGCGACGCGGTTCAGGACGTGCGCGACGAGCGCCTCGCCGCTGTCCTGGGCCGGCGCCGCATCGGGCCGTGCGAACGACGGCCGCGCCGCGGCGAGCGATCCGACCAGCAAGACACCGATCAGCACGCGGGAGACGTGTTGCGCCCTCATGGCAGGAATCGGTCGAGTGGAAAGCATCCGGAACGATACTGCGCATCGCCGGCGAAGGCGATGCACGGGGCATCACGAAGTTTCACCGCGCGCATCCCCGGATCGCGAGCCGACGACGTCATCCGACCACGCCGTTGTGCTTCTTGCGGAAGATCCGCCCGCTCTGACGGTCCTCGCGCGCCGGCACCGGGCCGGCGGCGCCCGCACGGGCGATCGCCCGTCCCGTGCGGGCCTGTCCGCGCTCGAGCCGGCTCGCCTCGCGCGTCGTCAGCTGCCCCGACTGCTCGCCCTGCCCGATGCGGGCCTGCTGGTTGACGCTGCGCTGCACGTCCGCCTGCATGCGCTGCGACGACGCGGACGCCGGATTGCCGACCTGCGCGTCGTGCTTCTGGTCGTGGATCGCCCGGCTCTCGCGGTTCTGCGCCGCCCTGATGCGGGCCTGCTCGGCGCTCGAGACCGTCCCGTCGCGTCCCGCGTTCGCTTCGATGCGGTTGATGCGCGCCTCGCCGCGTTCGAGCCCCGCCGCCTCGCGCGTCGTCAGCTGACCGCTCTGGAGGCCGTTCTCGATGCGCTGCTGCTGGTCGACGTTGCGCCGCGTCGCGGACACGTCCTGCGCGAAGGCGGGAACGGCGAAGGCGGCGACGAGCGCGGCACCGGCGGCGAGGGGGACGAAACGGACAGGCATGCGGATTCTCCAGGTGATCGTTGCGAGCGCGGCGGGATCGTCGGTCGTCAACGAGGCGGCGAAGTCATCGTGCACGCCGGTGGTGTAACGCGCTGTAAGACAGTGAAAGCGCGTCCCTCGAGGATCAGCGCGACACCGCGTCGCCGAACAGGCCGCGCCACAGCCGCCGGACCGCCTCCCGTTCGGGCCGGCAGCGGTCGCCTTCGATGCGGGCGGCGCGCGCCATCGGGTCCGCGAGCCGCGACGCGTGCTGTAACGCCCGGTAGCGGCGATAGGCGTCGGCCGCCTCGCGCGAGTCGTCGGCCGCGATCAGTCCGGCGGCGGCGGCCCGCGCGAGCAACGCGATGTTGCCGACGTCGGCCAGCAGCTCCCGGTGCGCCGCCCCGTACGCGAGCACCAGGTACTGCACCGCGAACTCGACGTCGACCATGCCGCCTTCGTCGTGCTTCAGGTCGAAGCGGTCGCTGCGGTTCGGATGCCCGTCGTGCATGCGCTTTCGCATCGCGACGATCTCGTGCCGGAGCTGCGCGCGTCCCGCGTCGTCGGGGTTGCGCGCGCCGAGGATCGCGAGCCGCTCGCGTTCGAAGGCCTCGCCGAGCGCGCGGTCGCCGGCGCAGAAGCGCGCCCGGGTCAACGCCTGGTGCTCCCAGGTCCAGGCGCCGACGTCGTGGCTGCGGCGCTCGTACTTCGACCAGGCCTCGAGGCTCGACACGACGAGGCCCGCGGCGCCGTCGGGACGCAATCGCAAGTCGATGTCGAACAGCGCGCCGGCCGTGGTGCGGGCCGTCAGCCACACGTTGAGGCGTTGCGCGAAGCGCGCGTAGCGCTGCACCGCCACGGCCGGGTCGTCGCTCTCGTCGCCGTCGCGCCGATCGAACAGGAAGACGAGGTCGAGGTCCGAGACGTAGCCGAGCTCCTTGCCGCCGAGCTTGCCGTACGCGATGACCGCGAACGCCGGCTTCGCGGGCAACGCGGCGGCGTCGGTCCGGCTCGCGGCGAACTGCGACCAGCAGGCCGCGATCGCCGCCTCGAGGGTCAGGTCCGCGAGCGCCGACAGCTGGTCCGACAACGCCTCGATCGTGAGGCGGCCTTCGAGGTCCTCGATCAGCAGGCGAAACGTCTCGCCGTGATGCATCTCGCGGAGCACGTCCATCTGCCGCTCGGCATCGGGCGCCGCGTCGGCGAGCTGGACGTCGAGCCCCGTCGCGACGTCGCGCCAGTGCGCCGCCCACTGCGCCGCATCGAACGGTTTCCGGTCCGGGTCGGGCGCCGCGACGAGGTCGTCGAGCAGCAGCGGGTGCCGCGTCAGGTATTGGGCGGCCCACGGACTCGCGCCGAGCAGCCGCGTCACCGCGTTCAACGCGGTCGGGAATTCCGCGAGCAACGCGAGGTACGCGCTGCGCCGTGCGATCGCCTCGATCAGGTCGAACCAGCGGGCGAGCGTGGCGCCGGGGTCGGGCTGCGTCGCCGACGCGTCGATCAGTCGCGGGACCAGCGCGTCGAGACGTGCGCGGGCGAGCGTCGGCATGGACCGGAGCCGGGTGCTTCGCGCCAGCGCGACCAGCCGGTTGAACGCGTCGTCGGGCGGCGCGAAGCCCAGCGCCGCGAGGCGGACGCGGACCGCGTCGGCGACGGCCTCGTCGCGCACGTGGACCGGACTCGCGTCGCAGAACATGCTCCACAGGTCGACCGACCGCAACGGACCGGGCGGCGTTGCGGCGCGGCCGGCGGCCTCGAGACCGAACACCGCGTCGAACTGCGTCGCGACCACCCCGCGATGCCGTTCGAGCGCCGCGACCAGCGCATCGAAGTCCGCGCGGTCTCCACCTTCGACGTCCCCATACGTCAGCCGCGCGCACATCGCGGTGACGCGCTCGCAGTCGTCGACCCGGTCGCGCGCCGGCAGCGTGTGGGTCTGCGCGTCGTCGAGGTATTGCAGCCGGTGCTCGACGTTGCGCAGGAAGCGGTACGCGTCCTGCAGGCGACGGCCGACTTCCGGCCCGAGCAGCCCGTCGCGGACCAGCGCGTCGAGCGTCGCGAGCGTCGGACGCAGCCGCAACGTCGGCTCGCGGCCGCCGCGGATCAGCTGGAAGTGCTGCGCGATGAACTCGATCTCCCGGATGCCGCCGCGACCGAGCTTGACGTCGATGCGCGTCGTCGCGCCCGCCACCGTGCCGCTCCGCGTCGTCGAACGCCCGTGCCGGGCGACCTCGCGCCGCTCGGCCTCGTCGCGGATCTGTCCGTGCAGCTTCCGGAGCGCGTCGATTGCGCCGAAGTCGAGATAGCGGCGATAGACGAACGGCGTCACGAGCCGGGCGAGCGCCTCCTGCGGATCGGAACGGCGGTCGGCGAAGACCGGCGGCGACACGATCCGCGCCTTGATCCACGCGAAGCGCTCCCAGTCGCGCGCGCTCGCGACCAGATAGCGCTCGAGCATCGCGAAGTGGCCGACCAGCGGGCCGGCGTCGCCGTCGGGGCGGAGACGCATGTCGACGCGGAACACGAAGCCGTCGGCCGTCACCTCGGACAGCGACGCGATCAGCTTCCGCCCGAGCCGCGTGAAGTATTCGGCGTTGGCGATCGAGCGGACCGGCGTTGCGGCCGCGGCGTCGATTCCTCCGGCGCCGGTCTCGCCGTCGTCGGGGTAGACGAAGATCAGGTCGACGTCGGACGAGACGTTGAGCTCGCCGGCGCCGAGCTTGCCCATCCCGATCACCAGCAGGTCCTGCGGCGCCCCGTCGGCGCGGGCGCGCGGCACCCCGTGGACCGCCGTCAGCGCGTGCGCATGGAACGTCAGCGCCTCGCCGATCGCGGCTTCGGCGAGCGCCGTCGTCGCCTGCATGACCTCGGCGACGTCCGCCCGCCCGTCGAGGTCGCGGTCGATCAGCGCGGCGAGGACGATCGCCCGCACCTCGCGGA
>CAXTDA010000214.1:0-6995 GCA_964242935.1 uncultured Burkholderiaceae bacterium
CTGCATCCGCGCTTCAAGGACTGGTGCGACCGCTACTTCCTGCTCAAGCATCGGCGCGAGACGCGCGGCGTCGGCGGCATCTTCTTCGACGACTTCAACGCGCTCGACTTCACCGCATGCTTCGCGCTGATGCGGGCGGTCGGCGACGCGTTCCTGCCGGCGTACCTGCCGATCCTCGAGCGCCGGAAGGACAGCCGGTACGGCGAACCCGAGCGCGACTGGCAGGCGTTGCGGCGCGGCCGCTACGTCGAATTCAACCTGGTCTACGACCGCGGCACGCTGTTCGGCCTGCAGTCGGGCGGCCGCACCGAGTCGATCCTGATGTCGATGCCGCCTTCCGCATCGTGGCGCTACGCCGTCGAACCGGCGGCCGGCACGCCCGAGGCGCTCCTCGCCGAGCGCTACCTCGTGCCGCGGGACTGGCTGTGAACACGATGCACACCGCAGGCCGATGATCGGCCTCCTCGGCGGCAGCTTCGATCCGGTCCACGACGCGCACCTCGCGATGGCCGACGCCTTCGCGACCGCGCTGTCGCTCGACGAGGTGCGCTTCCTGCCGGCGTCGCGCCCCTGGCAGAAGAATTCGCTGTCGGCGTCGGCCGCGGACCGGGTCGCGATGCTGCGCGTCGCGCTCGATGCCCATCGCCCGCCGCGCGGTCGCTACACGATCGACACGCGCGAGCTCGACCGCGGCGGCGCCACGTTCACGATCGACACGCTCGGCGATCTGCGCCGCGAGCTCGGCGACGCCGTGCCGCTCGTCTTCCTGATCGGCGCCGACCAGCTCGTGCATCTCGACACGTGGCACGACTGGCGCGGACTCTGGCGCATGGCGCATCTCGCCGCGGTGACGCGGCCCGGTTTCGAGATCGCCCTCATTCCGGCGGACGTCGAACGCGAGTGGTCCGCGCGGGCGCTCGATGAGTCGTCGATGCGACGCGCGGCCGCGGGCGGCAGCTTCCTGCTCGACGGACTGTCGCTCGACGTCTCGGCGACCGCGATCCGCGCGTCGCTCGCCGCGAACCCCGATCTTGCGACCGGTAATGCGGCGGTCGACGGCTTGGTCCCCCCTGCGGTTCTCGACTATATTCGCTCGATGCATCTCTATCGGAGTTGAATGGACATTCGCAAACTGCAGCGCGTCGTGGTCGATGCGCTCGAAGACGTCAAGGCCGCCGACATCAAGGTCTTCAACAGCACCGGGCTCACGCAGCTGTTCGACCGGGTGATCATCGCGAGCGGGACGTCGAACCGGCAGACGAAGGCGCTCGCGGCATCGGTCCGCGACAAGGTGAAGGCCGCGGGCGGCCAGGTCGTCAGCGTCGAAGGGGCGGATACCGGCGAATGGGTGCTGGTCGATCTCGGCGACGCGATCGTCCACGTGATGCAGCCCGCGATCCGCGCCTACTACAACCTCGAGGAGATCTGGGGCGCCAAGCCGGTGTCGCTGAAGTCGCTCGACACGGCCGGTGCCGATGCGACGGGCGGCACGTCGTCGCGCCGGGTGGCCGCCGCCGATCCCGAGCGGACCACCGTGGCCCGCAAGTCGGCCGCGAAGAAGGCGGTCGCGAAGAAGGCGGCGACGACGACCCGGAAGACGGCCGCGAAGAAGGCGGCGGCCAAGGTCGCGCGGAAGACGACCGCCTCGGCCTGACGTCGCGTCGTTGCAGCTCGTCGTCGCCGCGGTCGGGACGCGGATGCCCGCCTGGGTCGATGCCGCGTTCGACGACTATGCGACGCGCATGCCGCCTGATCTCCGCATCGTGCTCCGCGAGGTGCGGCCGGAGCCGCGGACCGGCGGCAAGACCGTCGAAGCGATGATGAGCCTCGAAGCCGAGCGCCTGCGCGGCGTGCTGCCGCGGAACGGCGTCCGCGTCGCGCTCGACGAGCGCGGCCGCGACTGCGCGTCGGTCGAGCTCGCGGCGCTGGTCGCCCGGTGGCGGTCCGAGGGCGACGACGTCGCCTTCCTGATCGGTGGGGCTGACGGGCTCGACGCGACGCTGAAGGCCGAAGCCGCGCTGCGTCTCCGGCTGTCGAGCCTGACGCTGCCGCACGGCCTGACCCGCGTGCTGCTCGCCGAGCAGCTGTACCGCGCGTGGTCGATCGGCCAGAACCATCCGTATCACCGCGCATGACGACGAGCGATCCGTCGTTCTTCGAACCGTCGTTCGTCTATCTGGCATCGCAGAGTCCGCGTCGCCGCGACCTGCTCGAGCAGGTGGACATCGCGTACGTCGTGCTGCCGCCGTTTCCCGGCGAGGACGTCGAGGCGCTCGAGGCCCGGCTCGGCGGCGAGACGCCGCGGCGCTACGTGCGACGGGTCACCGGCCTGAAAGCCGATGCGGCACTGGCCCGCATCGAACGCGGTGGACTGCGCGAGGCGCCGGTGCTGGTCGCCGACACGACCGTCGCGATCGGCCACCGGATCCTCGGCAAGCCGCGCGACGACGGCGATGCCCGCCGCATGCTGCGCGAGCTCTCCGGTCGCACGCATCGCGTGCTGACGGCTGTCGCGGTCGCGACGACCGATCGTCGTCACGAGACCTTGTCCGAGTCGCGCGTCCGGTTCCGCCGGCTCACCGACGACGACATCGCAGCCTACTGCGCGACCGGCGAACCGTTCGGCAAGGCCGGCGCCTACGCGATCCAGGGGCGCGCCGCGGCGTTCGTCGAACGCATCGCCGGCAGTCAAAGCGGGATCGTCGGGCTGCCGCTCTTCGAGACGATGCGGCTGCTGCGGCGCTTCGGCATCGCGCCGCGCTGAGTCGGTCCGCAACCGTACAATCGGCCGCCATCGAACCGGAGCCGATGCAGTGAGCGAAGACATCCTGATCAACGTGACCCCGCAAGAGACGCGGGTCGCCGTGCTGGTGCAGGGCGTCGCGCAGGAGCTCCACGTCGAGCGGACCGCGTCGCGCGGCCTGGTCGGCAACATCTACCTCGGCCGCGTCGCGCGCGTGCTGCCCGGCATGCAGTCCGCGTTCATCGACGCGGGTCTCGAGCGGGCCGCTTTCCTCCACGTCGCCGACATCTGGCGTCACGAGCCGCGCCGCGAGTCGCCGCTTCGACCCGACGGCGTCCCCGACGAGCGCGCCCCGCCGAAGACGCCGCCGGCGCAAGCCGGCAACGGCAATCACGAACCAATCGAACGGCTGCTGCACGAGGGCCAGTCGCTGCTGGTCCAGATCGTCAAGGAGCCGCTCGGCACGAAGGGGGCGCGCCTGTCGACGCAGATGTCGATCGCGGGCCGGCTGCTGGTGTACCTGCCGCAGGAGCCGCACGGGCGTCACATCGGCGTGTCGCAGCGGATCGGCGACGAAGCCGGTCGCGAGGCGCTCCGCAGCAAGGTGCTGCAGCTGTTGCCGCCGAACGAGGCCGGTGGCTTCATCGTCCGCACGCTCGCGGAGGACGCGAGCGACGAGGATCTCGCGGCCGACATCGCGTACCTGCGAAAGCTCTGGGACGACATCCTGACGGCCAGCCGCACCGCGCGTGCACCGACGCCGCTGTACCAGGACCTCGGCCTCGCCGAGCGGATGCTGCGCGACTTCGCCGGCGAGTCGACCACGACGATCCAGATCGATTCGCGCGAGAGCTTCGACAAGCTCCGCGACTTCGCGGTCGCGTACACGCCGAAGGTGGCCGACCGCGTCGTCCACTACGTCGGCGAGAAGCCGCTGTTCGAGCGCTACGGCATCGACGCGGAGATCGAGCGCGCGCTCGCGCGGCGCGTCGACCTCAAGTCGGGCGGCTACCTGATCATCGACCAGACCGAGGCGATGACGACGATCGACGTCAACACCGGCGGCTTCGTCGGCGGCCGCTCGTTCGACGACACGATCTTCAAGACGAATCTCGAGGCCGCGCACACGATCGCGCGCCAGCTCCGGCTCCGCAACCTCGGCGGCATCATCGTGCTCGACTTCATCGACATGGTGAGCCGCGAGCATCGGGATGCGGTGCTGGCGGAGCTGCGGCGCGCGCTGTCGGGCGACCGGATGAAGATGACGATCAACGGCTTCACCCAGCTCGGACTCGTCGAGATGACGCGCAAGCGCACCCGCGAATCGCTCGCGCACGTGCTCTGCGAGCCCTGCCCCACGTGTTCCGCGACCGGCCAGATCAAGACCGCGCGGACGATCTGCTACGAGATCCTGCGCGAGCTGCTCCGCGAGGCGCGCCAGTTCAATCCGAAGGAGTTCCGCGTGCTGGCCTCGCAGTCGGTGATCGACCTGTTCCTCGAGGAGGAGTCGCAGGGGCTCGCGATGCTCGGCGACTTCATCGGCAAGCCGATCTCGCTGCAGGTCGAGACGATCTACACGCAGGAGCAGTACGACATCATCCTGATGTAGACCGGTGATGCGACCCGGTGCCGAAGCGGTCAGCGCAGGCGAATTCCCTGTGAGAGGCTGTCGACGACCTGCCCCGCGATCGCCGTACCGATCGACGACCCGAAGCGGCGCGCGAGGCGCTCGCCGATGCTCTGCTTCTGCGTGTAGTCCACGACGTCCTCGGCCTTGACGACGTCGCGCGCGACGCTGTCGACGGTGCCGTAGTCGTCGGCGAGGCCGAGCGCGATGCTTTGTTCGCCGGTCCAGAAGAGGCCGCTGAAGAGGTCGGGCGTCTCCTTCAGGCGACTGCCGCGGCCTTCCCGGACCACCTGGATGAACTGCCGGTGGATCGTGTCGAGCATCGCCTGCAGATGCGCCTTCTGCGCCTCGTCGACCGGACTGAACGGATCGCCGATCCCCTTGTTGCGTCCGGCGGTCTGCAGGCGGCGCTCGACGCCGACCTTCTCCATCGCACCGGTGAAGCCGAACCCGTCGGACAGCACGCCGATCGACCCCACGATGCTCGCCTTGTCGACGTAGATGCGGTCCGCCGACGCGGCGGCGTAGTAGCCGCCCGACGCGCACATCTCGTCGACGACGACGTAGAACGGCTTGTCCGGGTGGGCGACCCGCAAGCGCCGGATCTCGTCGTTGATCATGCCCGCCTGCACCGGGCTGCCGCCCGGGCTGTTGATCCGCAGAATGACCGCGGCGGTACCGCCGTCCTTGAACGCCGCGTTCAACGAGTCGTTGATCTTCTCGGCGGACGCATCGCCGTCGGCATCGATCACGCCGCGGAGGCTCACCAGCGCCGTGTGACGCGTCGACAGGCCGCCCTTGTCGACGCCGGCCCGGTTGCTGCCGGTCCACAGGGCCGCGACGAACAGCAGCGCGACCAGCAGCCACACGATGCGAAAGAAGATTCGCCAGCGGCGGGCGTCGCGCTGCTCGCGGAGCGTCGCGAACACCAGCCGCTCGAGGACGTCGCGCTCCCAACCGGGCGCGCCGTCGCGGGAGGCGAGCGACTCGCGCGGCGGCAGCGGAGAAGGTGCGGGCGGGAAGCGGTCGTCGGACATGGTCTTGTTTCAGGAAGGAATCAGCGCGGGACGGTGGTGCCGACCGGGAAGACGTGCCGGTCCGGAATCCAGAAGATCGTGCCGTCCAGTTCCGTCACGGCGATGACGCGAAGACCCTGGCCGCGGCACGGACCGCCGGCGCAGCGGCCGCTGTCGGGCGCGTAGACCGCGCCGTGCGTCGCGCAAAGCAAGTATAGGCCGCTGCGATCGAAGAACTTGCCCGGCTCCCAGTCGAGCGCGACGCCGACGTGCGCGCAACGGTTCAGGTAGCCGCGGGCCACGCCCTGGTAGCGGACGACGAAGCCGTCGGCCGGCCCGTCGCGGGTCGCGACCGGGAAGCGGATGCCGTCGCCGCCGTCGACCAGCGCGTCGGATGCGCAGACGGCGATCCCACCGCTGCCCGTCGCGTCGGCGGACGATCCGGTCACGCGTTGCCCTCGAGCCAGGCGCGCAGCTGCGCGGTGGAACCGACGATGGCCAGCGCGCCGTGCCCCTCCAGCGACCGTTCGGAGTGCGCGCCGTAGCTGACCCCGAGCGACGCCACGCGCGCGTTCGCCGCCATCATCAGGTCGTGCGTGGTGTCGCCGACCATCAGCATGCGGTCGTTCCGCACGCCGAGCGCGTCGCCGAGATCCCACAACATGCGCGGATCGGGCTTGCTGCGCGCCTCGTCGGCGCAACGCGTCGCGTCGAAGAACGGGCGCAGGCCGGAGCTGTCGAGTGCCCGATCGAGTCCGACCCGCGTCTTGCCGGTCGCGACGGCGACGAAGTGGCCCGCTTCCTTCAGCGCGACGACGATCTCGCGGACTCCGGGGAAGAGCGGCAGGTCGGCGTCGCGCAACAGGTAGTGATGACGGTAGCGCTCGACCATCCGCGGGAGCAGCTCGGGCGGCATCGTCGGGACCGCGTACGCCAGCGCGTCGGCGAGGCCGAGACCGATCACGTGCGTCGCACGATCGTCGGACGGGACCGGCAGGTCCAGGTCGGCGCAGGCGCGCTGGATGCTCGACGCGATCGTCCAGGTCGAGTCCATCAGCGTGCCGTCCCAGTCGAACGTGACGAGGTCGAAGCGGTGGTCGCGCCGCTGCGGAGGGAGGCGGCCGGTCATCGCGACGTTCAGCCGGCGAGGCGCAGGCCTTCGACGAAGGCGGTGCAGTCGGCGGGCAGCGGCGCCGCGAGATGGAGCGGCGTGCCGGTCTGCGGATGCGACAGCTCGAGCGATGCGGCGTGCAGGAACATCCGGCGCAGGACCGCTCGCGACCCGGCCGTGGCCCGGGTCAGGCGGCGGTTCAGCGCGAAGTCGCCGTACTTCTCGTCGCCGACGATCGGGCGCCCGAGATGGGCGAGATGGACGCGGATCTGATGGGTGCGGCCGGTCCGCAGCTCGACGTCGAGCAGCGCGAAGTCGCCGGCCGGTCCGTGGAAGCGCTCGACGAGCGTGAAGATCGTGTGGGCGGCGAGCGCGCCGTCGGTGTCGGGATCGGCGACGCGCACCCGGCGCTCGCCGTCGGCCAGATGGAACCTGACGAGCGGCGCCTTGACCTGCCGCCGCGCCTCCGGCCAGGGTCCGCTCGTGCACGCGAGGTAG
>CAXTDA010000215.1:0-6927 GCA_964242935.1 uncultured Burkholderiaceae bacterium
CAGCGTCGCGACCGCGTCGTGCGCGGCGACGAACGCGCCGGTGATGGCGGCGGTGCGCGTGCCGCCGTCGGCCTGCAGCACGTCGCAGTCGATCGTCAGCGTGCGTTCGCCGAGCGCCGCGAGGTCGAACACGCTCCGCAGCGACCGGCCGATCAGGCGCTGGATCTCCTGGGTCCGCCCGCTCTGCTTCCCGCGCGCCGCCTCGCGGTCGCTTCGCGTATGCGTCGCCCGCGGCAGCATCCCGTACTCGGCGGTGAGCCAGCCCTGGCCCCTGCCCTTCAGGAAGCCGGGCACGCGATCCTCGAGGCTCGCCGTGCACAGCACGCGCGTGTCGCCGAACGCGATCAGCACCGAGCCTTCGGCATGCCGCGTGTACCCGCGCGTGATCGTGACCGGACGGAGCGCGTCGGCGGCGCGGCCGTGGCTTCGGGTCGTCGACATCACATCTTCGGCATCAGCTTGTTCGACTTGCGGATCGACGAGCGGATGTCGTCGATGGCGCGCTCGATCTCGCTGTCGGTCATCGGCGAATGCGAGACGTCGAGCTGGCTCGGCCGCAGATGGTCGATCGTCGTCGTGATCGCGCCGAGCGGCATCGCCACCGTCGACACGGCCGGCTCCTCGGTCAGGTCGGCGCCCTCCCACGACATCGCGACACCGGTCACGTTGTCGGCGTCGGCGCCCGCCTTCATCAACGCGAGATAGATCATGTCGGGCACGGCGCGCATCACGGTGCTGTCGGCGAACGCGGATGCGATGTCCTGGTCGGGGACCGACGACCACAGGCCGTCGGTGCAGAGGAACAGCGTATCGCCCGGCTGCAGCGTCATCTTCCGCGACAGTTCGACGGTCGGCAATTCGGGAGAACCCAGGCAGTTGAACAGCTTGTTCCGATCCGGATGCGTGTCCATGTCGGCGGGCGACGCGAGTCCCTGCAGCACCATGCTCTGGATCTTCGAATGATCGCGGGTCTGGGCGATCACCTCGCCCGCCCGGACCCAGTAGAGCCGCGAGTCGCCGACGTGGGCCCAGTACGCGGCGCCGTTCTGCACGATGCACGCGACGATCGTCGTCCGCGGCGACTCCGCGAGCTTGTTCAGCGTGCGGTAATGCAGGATCTGCCGGTGCGCATCGAGGATGCCCGACTCGAGGAAGCGCTGCGGACTCTTCAGCACCGGCGTCGCCTGCTGCTGGAACAGCGACCCGACGGTCTGCACCGCGATCTGCGCCGCCATGTCCCCCTGCAGGTGCCCGCCCATGCCGTCGGCGACCAGCATCAGCAGCGCATCGCGCGTGAAGCAGTAGCCCATGCGGTCCTGGTTCGACTTCCGGCCGCCCTTCTTGCTCTCCTGGTAGATCGAGAAGCGCATCGCTCACCTGCCCTGCCGCGTGTACATCGAGATCGTCGACGACCGGCCCGAATCGCCGAGGCCGAGGCCGCGCGGCTTCAGCCCGCGCAAGGCCTCGAGCGCGCGATCGGCGAACGTCTTCTTCTGTTCGGTCGGCACCCGGTCGAGCAGCGCCTTCTGCAGCGCGAAGACGCTCTGCGGGCGCTCGAGCACGTCGAGCTTCAGGCACCACTCGACGACGCCGAGCAGTTCCTTCGAGTAGCTGTGCGACAGCTCGCGGATCTTGGCGACCATCTTGTCGTTGACGATGCGCGCGTCGGCCGGCTGCGGCGCGTGGCCCGACATCGACGCGAAGATCGATGCGCCGATGCCGTAGATGTCGGTCCACGGCCCGAGCAGCGCGTGCTTCGCATACAGCTCGGGCGCGGCGAAGCCCGGCGTGTACATCGGGAACAGCTTGCCGGTATCGGCGGTCAGCGTCTGTCGGGCCGCGCCGAAGTCGAGCAGGATCGGCGACGCGTCGCGACGCAGGTAGAGATTGGCGGGCTTCAGGTCGAGGTGCAGCAGCTTGTTGGTGTGGACCTCGCGCAGACCGTTCATGACCTGCGTGAAGACGAGGCGGATGAAGCGCTCGCCGAGCAGCTTCTTCTCGCCGCGGTCGCGGTACTTGAGGATCTGTTCCTGCAGCGTGCGGCCCTGCTCGTACAGCATCACCATGTAGACCGTCTCGTTGGCGCGGAAGAAGTTGACGACGCGCACCACGTTCGGATGCAGGATGCGGGCGAGCGCCCGGCCCTCCTCGAAGAAGCACTTGAGCCCGATGCGGAAGGTCGCGAGGTTCGCTTCGGTGATGGTCGGCACGAGCTCACCGTAGCCGCGAAGGGCGAGCGACGCGGGTAGGTATTCCTTGATCGCGACCGGCCGATCGAACTCGTCGCGGGCGAGGTAGACGATCGAGAATCCGCCGCTCGATATCTTCTTTACAATGCGATAGCCCTCGACCTCGTAGCCTTCCGGCAGTGCGGCGTTCGACTCGGCAGTCATGAGGTCAGCGAACGCGGACGCGCATCATCGGGGCACGGGCGGGAAACGGCGGCAGGTGGCGCCGACGAGGGAACAACGGAAGGTCAGCAGCGCTTCGAGCGCGCGACCGTGCGCGGAAGGACGACCGGGCTGCGGCATTTTGTGCATTAAGCGACCTGTTGTAAAGAAAGCCCCGCCACGCGGCCGCTCGATCAGCACGAGCGGCCGACCACCCTTCGCCCGCTCCGTGCGGCGGGTTTCCCGAACGACGATGCACTGCCCGCGAAGCGATCGATGACCGTCTCCAGCATGACCGGCTTCGCGCTCGCGCGGCGCGACCACCGCGTCGGCGCGATCGTGCTCGAGATCCGCAGCGTCAATTCACGTTACCTCGACCCGCAGTTCCGGCTCTCCGACGAGCTGCGCGCGGGCGAGGCGCTGCTGCGCGAGGCGATCACCGCGAAAGTGACGCGCGGCAAGCTCGACGTGCGCTTCTACATCCATCGAAACGCGGGCGCCGACGGCAACGTGGTGCCGGCCGAACGGCTGCTCGCGCAACTCGGCGCCCTCGACCGCAGCGTGCGGGCGCGTCTTCCCGATGCGCGCCCGCTGTCGGTCGCCGAGGTCCTGCACTGGCCCGGCGTGCTCGAGAGCGGCGACCTCGACGTCGACGAGGTACTGGCGCTGACGAAGGGTCTCGCGGCCGATGCGCTCGACCAGCTGGCACTCGCGCGGTCGCGCGAAGGTGCGCGCCTGGCCGCAGCGATCGTCGAGCGCGTCGCGACGATGGAAGCGATCGCGTCGCGTCTGCTGCCGGTCGTCCCGAGGCTCGTCGAGGCGCATCAGCAGAAGCTCGAGCAACGGCTGGGGGCGGCGCTCGGCATCGTGTTCGACGCGGCCGATGCGGCGGTCGCCGGCGCCCCGGCGCCGGCCGTCGCGCTGACGCGGTCCGAGGCGCTCGACCGCATCCGCCAGGAGATCACGTTGTACGGCACGCGGATCGACGTGTCCGAGGAACTGTCCCGGCTGTCGGGCCACCTGTCCGAAGTGCGTGCGATCCTGGCGCGCGGCGGCGCCGTGGGCAAGCGTCTCGACTTCATGATGCAGGAGCTCAACCGCGAGGCGAACACGCTCGGGTCCAAGTCGGCGAGCGCCGAACTCGCCGACGCGGCGGTCGAACTGAAGCTCGCGATCGAGCAGATCCGCGAACAGGTGCAGAACCTCGAATGAAGCCTTCGTTCGTCACGCCCGGAGGTCCCGACCCCCAGCTCGGCAACGTGCTGATCGTCGCCGCGCCGTCCGGCGCCGGCAAGTCGACGCTGGTCAACGCATTGCTCGCCGCCGACCCGGCCGTGAAGCTGTCGATCTCGTACACCACGCGGGCGCCGCGCCCCGGCGAGGAAGACGGCCGCGAGTACTTCTTCGTGGCCCTTGCGACCTTCGCCGCGATGCGGGCCGCGGGCGAGTTCATCGAGTCGGCCGAGGTGCACGGCCATTGGTACGGGACGTCGTCGAAGTGGATCGACGCGCGCATCGCGGCCGGCGACGACGTGTTGCTCGAGATCGACTGGCAGGGCGCCCAGCAGATCCGCCAGCGCTTCCCGCACGCGATCGGGATCTTCATCCTGCCGCCGTCGATCGATGCCCTCGAAGCGCGCCTGCGCCGGCGCGGGCAGGACGAGGGCGCGGTCATTACGCGCCGGTTGCTGGCCGCCGGCAGCGAGATCGCGCACGCGCGCGAGTTCGATTACGCTATTATCAATCAAGAGTTTGCAGAGGCATCCCACCAGTTGAAGAGCATCGTACAGGCCGCGCGCCTGCGCTTCTCGTCCCAGGCGCTCCGTCACGCGGAGCTGTTCGGGCAACTGGGGATCCATTTCGGCTGATGGCGATCGCGACGGGGGCTTGCCCCGTCGAGGAACGTCGTGAACACGGGCCTACAACCCGGACAGCCGATTCCCGTTTTTCCTTCGTTTCCTGTCGCACGCACGGCCTCCGGGCGCAGCGACAGCACGATTTCATCGTTTCCGTCCGGAGAACACCATGGCCCGCATCACCGTCGAAGACTGTCTGAAGCACATCCCCAACCGCTTTCAACTGGCGCTCGCCGCAACCTACCGCGCGCGGCAGCTCGCGCAGGGCCACACGGCCAAGATCGAGACGCGCGACAAGCCGACCGTGACGGCGCTTCGCGAGATCGCCGAAGGCAAGATCGGCATCGAGATGCTGAAGAAGGTCCCGACCTGAGGTCGTCCGCGACCCGGTCCGGCGGCTGACCCCGCCTTCGCTCGATCCGGCATGCATCGGCTGCAGGCGTCCGCGTCATGAGCCTGTCCACCGCACTCGACTCCGTCGCGCGGCTGATCAATTTCAAGCGCCGGCGCGAAGCGTTCGCCGGTGACGACCTCGGCGGGACCGCGCTCGCGTTCGACACGCAGACCGACGGGCTGCTGATCGCGCGCGTCCCGCCGCCGCCGGTCGAGCCGTCGCGGGTGGTGAGCCTGGCGCCGCTGACCGAGATGCTGTCGGCCTATCTCGGCGAGGCCGACATCAAGCGGGTGCGCGAGGCGTACCGCTTCTCCGACGAGGCCCATCTCGGCCAGTTCAGGTCGAGCGGCGACGCGTACATCTCGCACCCGATCGCGGTCGCCGAGATCTGCGCGAGCATGAAGCTCGACGCGAACGCGATCTGCGCCGCGCTGCTGCACGACGTGATCGAGGACCAGGGCGTCGCGAAGGAAGTGCTGCTCGACAAGTTCGGCCGGCACGTCGCCGACCTCGTCGACGGCCTGTCGAAGCTCGACCGCCTGCAGTTCCGCGACAGCCAGGAGGCGCAGGCCGAGAACTTCCGGAAGATGCTGCTCGCGATGGCGCGCGACGTCCGCGTCATCCTGATCAAGCTCGCCGACCGGCTGCACAACATGCGGACGCTCGGGGCGCTCGCCGCGCCGAAGCGGCGACGGATCGCGCGCGAGACGCTCGAGATCTACACGCCGATCGCGCATCGGCTGGGTCTGAACACGATCTATCGCGACCTGCAGGACCTGTCGTTCATGCACCTCTATCCGCTCCGCTTCGCGGTGCTGCGAAAGGCGATCCTGGCCGCGCGCGGCAATCGTCGCGAGGTCGTGGGCAAGACGCTGGAGGCGGTCCGCGGGGCGCTTCCCGCGGCCGGCATCCGTGCAGAGGTGTACGGTCGCGAGAAGACGATGTACGGCGTCTACCGCAAGATGATCGAGAAGAAGCTCTCGTTCTCGCAGGTGCTCGACGTCTACGGCTTCCGCATCGTCGTGCCCGATCATCCGTCGTGCTACCTGACGCTGGGCGCGCTGCACGCGTTGTTCAAGCCGGTGTCCTCCAAGTTCAAGGACTACATCGCGATCCCGAAGATCAACGGCTACCAGTCGCTGCACACGACGGTGCTCGGTCCGTTCGGTACGCCGGTCGAGTTCCAGATCCGCACGCAGGACATGCATCGCGTCGCCGAATCCGGCGTCGCGGCGCACTGGCTCTACAAGAACCTCGACGACGCTTCGGACCTTCGGCCGAACACGCACCAGTGGCTGCAGTCGCTGCTCGAGATCCAGAACCAGACCGGCGACGCCGCCGAGTTCCTCGAGCACATCAAGGTCGACCTCTTCCCCGAGACGGTCTACGTGTTCACGCCGAAGTCGAAGATCATCACGTTGCCGAGCGGGTCGACGCCGATCGACTTCGCCTACCAGATCCACACCGACATCGGCAACACGTGCATCGCGGCGCGCATCAACGGCCAGCTGTCGCCGCTCCGCACCGAGCTGCAGTCGGGCGACGTCGTCGACGTCGTGACGTCGCCGACGTCGCGGCCGAATCCGAACTGGGTCAACTTCGTCCGCACCGGCCGCGCGCGCTCCGAGATCCGGCATTACCTGAAAACGATGAAGTACGAGGAGTCGGTCGAGCTCGGCCAGAGGGTCCTCGAGCAGTCGATCCGCCAGCTCGACCGTGCGATCGACACGCTGTCCGACGGCGACTGGCAGCGCGTCGTGCACGAGAGCGGCGCGAAGAGCCGCGACGAGCTGCTCGCCGACATCGGCCTCGGCCGCCGGCTCGCGGGGGTCGTCGCGCGCCGGCTCGTGATCGCTTCGACGACCGAGATCGTCGGATCGCCGAACGCCCGTCCGGCGGCGATGCCGGTGATCATCAACGGCGCCGACGGCGTCTCGGTGACGCTCGCGCGCTGTTGCCGTCCGATCCCGGGCGACTCGATCTTCGGCCACATCCAGCGCGGCCACGGGCTCGAGATCCACACGACGGACTGTCCGACCGCCGCACGCCAGAAGGTGCGCGATCCGGACCGCTGGATCGACGCCCGCTGGGCCACGCCCGACGAATCCGAAGGCAAGGGCGCCCGTCTCTTCAACGTCCGTCTCGACCTGTCGCTGAAGAACGAGCGCGGCGTCCTCGCGCATGCGGCCGTCGAGATCTCCGAGACCGGCGCGAACCTCGCGCACGTCTCGATGGACGACGAGGCCGAGGAGATCACGCTGATCCACCTGATCGTGCAGGTCCACGA
>CAXTDA010000216.1:0-6908 GCA_964242935.1 uncultured Burkholderiaceae bacterium
GCTTCAACGCGCGTTGCCCGCAAAGGGGGCACCCCAGGGCCTTCCCGCGGGCCCCGTTGTCGCCCCCCGACGACGCTGGGTCCCCGCCTGCGCGGTAACGACAGGCCTTTACCCGTATCCCCCCCGCGCCAGGTTCTCGAACTTCGTGTACTGCCCCAGGAACGCGAGCTGGATCGCGCCGATCGGCCCGTTCCGCTGCTTGCCGATGATGATCTCGGCCGTGCCTTTGTCCTGCGAGTCGGGGTTGTAGACCTCGTCGCGGTAGATGAACAGGATCACGTCGGCGTCCTGCTCGATCGCGCCCGACTCGCGGAGGTCGCTCATCACCGGGCGCTTGTTCGGCCGTTGCTCGAGGCTGCGGTTGAGCTGCGACAACGCCATCACCGGGCACTGCAGCTCCTTCGCGAGCGCCTTCAGCGACCGCGAGATCTCCGAGATCTCGGTCGCGCGGTTCTCGCCGCCCCCCGCGTTGTTCGCCGACATCAGCTGCAGGTAGTCGACGATGATCAGGCCGAGCGTGCCGCACTGCTTCGCGAGCCGGCGCGAGCGCGAGCGGAGGCTGTGTGAGGTCAGCGCCGGCGTCTCGTCGATGAACATCTGCGCGTCCTGCATCTTCTGGATCGCGTTCGTCAGGCGCGGCCAGTCGTCGTCGCCGAGCTGGCCGGTCCGGACCTTGTGCTGGTCGAGGCGGCCCACCGACCCGAGCATCCGCATCGCGAGCTGCGAGCCGCCCATCTCCATCGAGAAGACGGCGACCGGCAGTCCCTGATCGATCGCGACGTGCTCGCCGATGTTGAGCGCGAACGCGGTCTTGCCCATCGACGGCCGGCCGGCCACGATGATCAGGTCGCCGGGTTGCAGCCCCGACGTCTTGCCGTCGAGGTCGGCGAAGCCGGTCGGGACTCCGGTGATGTCGCTCGGGTTGTCGCGGTGATAGAGCTCGTCGATGCGTTCGACGACTTTCGCGAGCAGCGGCTGCAATTCGACGAAGCCCTGCTGGCCGCGCTGCCCCTCCTGCGCGATCGCGAAGACCTTCGACTCGGCCTCGTCGAGGATCTGGTCGGTCTCGCGACCGTTGGGGCTGAACGCCGACTCGGCGATCTCGTCGCTGACGCTGACGAGCCGGCGCATGACCGATCGCCCGCGGACGATCTCGGCATAGCGGCGGATGTTCGCGGCCGACGGCGTGTTCTGCGCGAGCGCGTTCAGGTAGACCAGACCGCCGACCTCGTCGATGCGGCCCGACGACGTCAACGCATCGAACACCGTGATCACGTCGGCCGGTCGACCGAGATCGATCAGCCGGGCGATGTGCTTGTAGATCAGGTGGTGATCGTAGCGATAGAAGTCGTCTTCGCGCAGATGGTCGGAGATCTTGTCCCAGGCGGCGTTGTCGAGCAGCAGCCCGCCCAGCACCGACTGCTCGGCCTCGATCGAATGGGGCGGGACCCGCAGCGACTCGACCTGGCGGTCGGGCGGGGCGGCGTCGACACCGCGTTCGACGCGCAGGGGAATCGGGTTGTTCATCTTTGGGGGGTCTGGCCGGATCGGCGCCGTCGCGGAACGGCGGCGAGAGGGCGATTCACTATAGATCACCCGACCGGTCCGGGCTGTGCGCAACGCTGTGCAAAAACCTGTGGAATCGTGGGGGAAGTCCGGGGACAACGCGACCCTGAAACGACGAAGGCCGGGCGAACCCGGCCTTCGTCGTTTCGAAGCGGCAGCGACGTCAGGCGTGTTCGCCGAGCACCGAGACCGTGATGTCGGTGACGACATCGGTGTGCAGAGCGACCGATACCGGATGGTCGCCGACGGTCTTCAGCGGACCGTTCGCGAGGCGCACCTGCGCCTTCTCGACCTTGTAGCCCTGCTTGCCGAGCGCCTCGGCGATATCCGCGTTCGTCACCGAACCGAACAGCCGCCCGTCGACGCCCGACTTCGCGGGGACCTGCAGCGTCAGACCGGCCAGCTTGTCGCCGACGCCTTGCGCGGCCGCTAGTTTCTCGGCCGCTGCCTTTTCCAGGTCGGCGCGCTTGGTCGCGAACTCGGCGATGTTGCTCTCGGTCGCGCGACGCGCCATCCGTTGCGGGATCAGGAAGTTGCGGGCGAAGCCGTCCTTGACGCGGACGACGTCGCCAAGGCCGCCGAGGTTGCTGACCTTCTCGAGAAGAATGATCTGCATGGTCTTCCCTTTAGTTGTGAAGGTCGGTGTACGGCAGCAGCGCAAGGAAACGCGCCCGCATGATGCAGCTGCTCAACTGCCGCTGGTAATGCGCCTTCGTGCCGGTCAGGCGCGCCGGCATCATCTTGCCGTTCTCCTGGATGAAATCCTTCAGGAGCTCGACATCCTTGTAGTCGATCTGATCGACCTTGGCCGCGGTGAAGCGGCAGAAACGCTTCCGCTTGAAGAGCGGGTTCTGCTGCTGGCGTTTCTTCAGATCCTTGCCCTTGCCCTTGCCTTTGCCGAAGCGACGTGGTGATGGCATTGCCTATCCTCTCAAACTGGTGAATTCGGTGATGTGAAAGACGGTCCGCTTGCTCTTCCGGCTACGGTTCGCGAGAAAGCCGGCGAAGCGGAACGTCTCGTCGAGCCGGCTGTCCGCGAGACGCCGCGCGACGCCTTCGAAGGCGATCGCCGGTGCCTCGAGCTCGACCTGTCGCAACTGCCCCGCTTCGCTGACCTCGGACACGTGATGCAGGACGCAATCGATCAGCGGCATGCCCGAAGGCGTGTAACGCACGACGTCGCGCTGGATCAGCGTGGCAACGATCTCGAAACGGTTGATGGCGATCGGTCGTTCGACGGACGGATCGGCCGACGTCAGGCGGCCGACGTCTCGCTGGTCGCAGCCGTCGCAGCGGCCGCAGGTGCAGGCGCCTGAGCGGCCGACGACGCCGGACGGCGATCCTCGCGCCCGCCGTCGCGAGAACCTTCCTTCGACCCTTCGCGCGAGCCTTCCTTCATCATCGGCGACGGCGCGGTCTCGGCCTTCTTCGTCGTCACGATCAGGTGACGGATCACCGCGTCGTTGAACTTGAAGCCGTGCTCGAGCTCCTCGAGCGTGGCCCGATCGACCTCGATGTTGAGGCAGATGTAGTGCGCCTTCGCGATCTTGTCGATCGGATAGGCGAGCTGGCGACGGCCCCAGTCCTCGACGCGGTGGATCTTGCCGCCCTTCCCCGAAACCAGCCCCTTGTAGCGCGTGAGCATCGCAGGAACCTGCTCGCTCTGATCGGGGTGGATGATCAATACGATTTCATAGTGACGCATGAACTCTCCTTGTGGACATGAACGGCCGCCCGCGATGCGTGCGCGGTGCGGCAAGGAATAAAAGCAAAGCCGGCGATATTAGCCGGCTAAAGGGCGACTCGTCAAGCCGAAGTCCGACGAATCAACCCGCTACAGCGATCGACTTCAAGCTGCGAGCCGCTCGACATCGGCCGACAGCATCGTCGTCGCGCCGCGTGTGCGCTGGCTGCGCATCACGCCGCTCAGCACGGCCTTCATCGACGCATGGACGATGTTGGCGTCCATGCCGACGCCGAACAGCGACGGACCGCCGTCGACCCGCACCTCGAGATAGGCTGCCGCGCGCGCCTGGGCGCCGCCGCCGACCGCATGCTCGTGATAGTCGAGCACCTCGACGCGATGCCCGGTCGCCGTCCGCAATCCGTCGACGAACGCATCGAGCGGGCCGTTGCCCTGGCCGGCGACCGTGACGCGGCCTTCCGCATCGACGACGTCCGCCTTCACGGCGACCCGGCCGGCGCCGGTATCGGCGATCGACGCCTGCTCGATCCCCGCCGCGCCGACGCCGAGTCCGTACTCGTTCTCGAAGATGTCCCAGATCATCGACGCCGACAGCTCCTTGCCGTCATCGTCCATCACCGCCTGCACGACCCGGCTGAACTCGATCTGCAGGCGGCGCGGCAGTTCCAGGTGATAGGCGGTCTCGAGCAGGTACGAGATGCCGCCCTTCCCCGACTGGCTGTTGACGCGGATCACCGCCTCGTAGCTGCGGCCGAGATCCTTCGGGTCGATCGGCAGGTACGGCATGTCCCAGAGGTCGCCGTCCTTCCGCGCGCCGAGCGCCTTCTTGATCGCGTCCTGGTGCGACCCGGAGAACGACGTGTAGACGAGGTCGCCGACATACGGATGACGCGGATGGACCGGCAGCTGATTGCAGTGCTCGACGACGCGACGGATCTCGTCGATGCGGGCGAAGTCGAGCTGCGGCGCGACGCCCTGCGTGTACAGGTTCAGCGCGACGTTGACGAGGTCGATGTTGCCGGTGCGCTCGCCGTTGCCGAAGAGACATCCCTCGAGGCGGTCGGCGCCCGCCATCAACGCGAACTCGCCGGCGGCGGTCCCGGTGCCGCGGTCGTTGTGCGGATGGACCGACAGCACGATCGCGTCGCGACGCTCGAGATGGCGATGCATCCACTCGATCATGTCGGCGAAGATGTTCGGCGTGCTGTGCTCGACCGTCGCCGGCAGGTTCACGATCAGCTTCCGGGTCGGTGTCGCTCCCCACGCCGCGCCCACCGCGTCGACGACGCGCTTGCTGAACGCGAGCTCGGTGCCGGAGAACATCTCCGGCGAATACTCGAGCGACCACTGCGTCCCGGGACGGGCATCGGTCATCGTCCGGATCATCGTCGTGTGCGTGACCGCGAGGTCGACGACGCCGTCCTCGTCGAGGCCGAGCACGACGCGCCGCATGATCGGGGCCGTCGCGTTGTAGAGGTGCACGATCGCGCGCGGGATGCCTTCGAGCGATTCGATGGTTCGCGCGATCAGCGGCTCGCGCGCCTGCGTCAGCACCTGGATCGTCACGTCGTCGGGGATGCGGTCCTCCTCGATCAGCAAGCGGACGAAATCGAAGTCCGCCTGCGACGCCGACGGGAAGCCGACCTCGATTTCCTTGAAGCCGATCGCGACCAGCGTCTCGAACATGCGCAGCTTCCGCTCCGGGTCCATCGGCTCGATCAGCGCCTGGTTGCCGTCGCGCAGATCGGTGCTGAGCCAGATCGGCGCCTTCGTCAGCACCGCGTCGGGCCAGGTGCGATCGGCGAGGCGGACCGGCGGGAACGCGCGGTACTTGGCGGCGGGATTCGTCAACATGGTTTTTCCTTTCGATCGACCTTCGGTCTCGTCGACGCGATGCCGACGACAAAAACAAAAACGGCCCGGTGCGTCAGCAGTCGGGCCGTACGGTGAAGCGACAGACGTGAACGCTCAGCGGGCCCGGGTGTCCTCGATCGGTAGCAGCAGCAGGATGGCGGAGCGCGTGGTCATGGGGCGCGAATGTAGCACGGCGACGGCCTGCGTCAAGCGAAATGTCGACGCCGCGATGCGCCGGCGCGTCAGGCCGTCGCGCCGTCGACGCGACGCACGCGCCGCCAGAGCCACAGCAGGTGACCCGAGAGGCCGTACGCGACGAACATCGCGAACAGCCACTTCGGCGGATCGCTCGAGACCGCGACGAACGCGAGCATGATCAACACGACGACGATGAACGGCACGCTGCGACGGAAGTTGATGTCCTTGAAGCTGTAGAACGGCGAGTTGCTGACCATCGACAGGCCGGCGTAGATCGTCACGACCCACGACGGCCACGCGAGCGAGCTGCCGACGTAGCGCAGGTCGTCGAACACCCAGACGAAGCCCGCGACGAGCGCCGCGGAGGCCGGGCTCGGCAGCCCCTGGAAGTAGCGCTTGTCGACGACCGCGAGGTTGGTGTTGAAGCGCGCAAGGCGGAGCGCGGCGCCCGCGACGTAGACGAAGGCCGCGACCCAGCCCCACTTGCCGAGCCCGCGCAACGACCACTCGTAGATCACGAGCGCCGGCGCGGCGCCGAACGACACCATGTCGGCGAGGCTGTCGTATTCGGCCCCGAAGTCGCTCTGCGTGTTCGTCAGCCGCGCGACGCGGCCGTCGAGGCTGTCGAGGACCATCGAACAGAAGATCGCGATCGCCGCGACGTCGAAGCGCAGGTTCATCGCCTGCACGATCGCGAAGAAGCCGCTGAAGAGCGCCGCGGTGGTGAACGCGTTCGGCAGCAGATAGATGCCCTTGTGCGGCTTCGCGGCCACCGCCGGGCCGTCGGCCGCGTCCGCGTCGCGGCTCCGGTCGTCGGGACGCAGGCGCGATCGCCACGCGCGCTTGGCGCCGACCTCGCCGACCTTGACGCGGCGCCGAGCGAACCGGGCCATCAGCGCGATCCCGGGTCGAGATCGATGCGCGAGCGATCGACCGAGGGGTCGCGAAGGGCGTCCACTACCGGCCTTCCTCGTCGGCCTTCCGGCCTTCCTGATCGACCGCCTTCTGCATCGTCTTCCCGACGCCCTTCGCCTTCTCCATCGCGTCGCGCTGCGTCTTCAGCAGGTCGGGCGGCGGCGCCTCGCTGCGCTTGCATCCGTCGAGCGAACCGGCCAGGACCAGCGTCGCGACGACGGTGACGGACGGAAGGGGGCGGAGGGTGAGCATCGCGGTCGAGAATAGCAGGTCCCGCGCCCGTCGAGTCCCGCCGCGCCGCCTCCGCGTCCTGTCGCTCAGTTGCGCGTCTTGTCGACCAGTTTGTTGGCGCGGATCCACGGCATCATCTCGCGCAGCTTGCCGCCGACCTGCTCGATCGGATGCTCGGCCATCAGGCGGCGGCGCGAGAGCAGCGTCGGCGCGCCGGCCCGGCTCTCGAGGATGAAGCTCTTCGCGTACTCGCCCGACTGGATGTCCTTCAGGCACCGGCGCATCGCGTCCTTCGTCTCGGCCGTGACGATCTTCGGACCAGTGACGTACTCGCCATACTCCGCGTTGTTCGAGATGCTGTAGTTCATGTTCGCGATGCCGCCTTCGTAGATCAGGTCGACGATCAGCTTCAGCTCGTGCAGGCACTCGAAGTACGCCA
>CAXTDA010000217.1:0-6868 GCA_964242935.1 uncultured Burkholderiaceae bacterium
GACGATCTCCACCAAGATCGCCATTCCCGCCGCTAAACTGCATCAGATCTGAGTCATACCCAATTTTGCACGCCGATCAACAGGCTACTCGCCAAGCTCGTCGATACCACACAAACCTGCGGAACCGCCAAGCGCGACAGGGTGGAGACGGTGGATGGGGTTGCCGAGGGGGGAGGCTGCGACCGCGCGCGGCGAACTGTTCGAATGCGCTGCCGTCATCTCGGTCGCGCCGACCGGCGAGGACGGCCTGGAACGCTTCGCGCAAGTGGCTGAGGCCATCGCGCGGGCTTGGCCGGGTGCCGCGCCCGCGATCAGGGAACAGTTCGACGGGTTGACGCGCTCCTCGCCGGGGCAAGTGATCGTTCCGCTTAGGAAATCCTTCGCAGTCGCAAGAGCCCTGCCTTGATTCGCAAGGTGCATACGACCAAGAAGAAGCCCGCCGCGGGAGGAGATGCGGCGGGCTTCTGATCACATGCGGCAAGGGAGGAGGAGCGCCGCATCGGTGCTGGTCGTCTGGGAGGAGGATGACGGCCAGCAACGTCGATATAGCTCCCGTAGCATTCGCGAACTATGCGCGATGTCGCGATGCAGCCTGTTTGTTCGAGAGCGAGTCGGCAAGGCCGACGAGGAAAGCTGGGCCAGACTGTTGAAGGTAACGTCACCGCTGCCGGATCCGGCGCGGCGGGCTGCGGCGCATGTGCCTGAAGACATCGCTTTTGTCACCAAGCCGCAGCTTGCGCGCGCAATCGCCCAGCGCCACATCGAACCAGCTCACGTGATCGCATGGTCAACATGGCGACGCGCCCACCAAGCCACGGCACAGAAAGTTCATATTGAAATCAAGCCGCAACTGTGATGTTAGGCTATAGGTCCACGTCGCCTCTCCGCTGCCAAAGTCGTGATCGTCCGTCGGTAGAACATCGACATGCCATCGAGTGGATCGAGTCCGAGATCTGCCCGGCGTGCCAGTTCCTGCAGGGCGGCCAAGTTCATGCGAAAGTCAGGCGCCGTCGCGTCGGACCAGTGTGGATCGGGCAACACATGGTTTTGGTGCAAATGACGGTCGACCCAGCCGATCAGGTCGACGCGGTCGGCAGAAACTGCGCCCTTAATCACTTCGCTCGTGATGCCGGCCAGAACGTCGGCCACCTGCAGGGTGGGATTGTCCAGCGACGAACCAAACATCAGAGGTCGCGCGAGGTTGGCTCTTATGGAAAAGGTCGCGCCCGCCGCCCCACGCATCTCGACAGCCTCGTCGCGGTCGACGAAATTATCGAACATGTCTGCGAACGCGGCTAGGGGCTTGGACTCGTCGCAGAGAACCTCGATACGCTCGTGCCTCAAGCCCCAACCTTGAACGATCAAGCCGAACAGGGCGGTGCTGGTAAGGTCGAGGGCCCATTTGCCGATTGCGCTTTCTTCCGCCCTGAGATGCTGGGTGCTCCGCTCGATCCGAGCAGCATAGCCACGGGCAAAGCGGACGAGGCAGCTGAGCACGAGAGGAAGGTCGCTGCCGACCACGCCGGGATTGAAGAGGTTTGGAGCGTCTCCTGGCTCGAAAGTGCGCATGAAAGCCTGCAGTTCCCTCGCGAGCACCTCGTAGGTTTGACCGCTCGCCACCATGGCTTGATGGAGGGTGTTCATGACAAATCGATGCAGGTTCATGTCGTAGAACAGCATGTTGTTGGCTTCGAGGACGGGCTCGAAGACGTACTCGAACGTCTTTCCCGCCAGGTTGAGGCGCTTGTCGAAAGCGATGACCATGGTGCGGCCCTCGGCGGCCTCCATGACCTCGGCCGCGATCCGAAGCCAGTCCCCACGCTTGCGCAACCCCTTGGCCTTCAACTCTGGCGCTTGGATGGTACGCCGCGACCGGACATCCTTGATTATGGCTTCTGCTTCGACCGAAGAAAGATCCACCGCCGCATAGGTGAAGATGGGTTGGTTCTCGTCGAGAAGCATCGCTCCCGTGAAGCCGGCTTCGTCGCAGGAAATCAGGACGGGCGTCGGCCTCGATTGCGTGTTCATGGACATTCTCCGATCGTGGTCGCCCGCGCCTTCGCAGCTGAGGGCGCCCGGAGTTGGCGAAAGCCATGCGGACCCGACATCGCGATTGTTGGTTCTTCCGGGGCTGCTGGTGGAACAGCGTTGGATGGAAACGCGCTCGTCCTTCTATTTAGTCCTGTGGCTCAGGCGGCAGGGGTGTGACAGGATCGAACACAGCCCCATGGAGCCGCATCAGGTGGTCGACTGTCGCCTGTTCGTCCTTGAACGAACGGGTTTCCTCCACCCTCATCTCGCTTGGGGCGATGCGGTCGAAGATGGCGAAACAGATCTCGCCATTGTTGTGCCGGGCGCGGTAGGCAATCCCGTCGACATCGTCGAACGTGGCGTGCAGGGCTCCAGCCAGAAGCTGGGAATGTCGGTAGTCGTCGCCCGCGCAGATGTCCGACGTTGTCCCGTAATGGATCAGTCCCTCATCGAACAACTTCGCCAGCTTCAGGTCGCGCGTCGCGATGAGGCAGCTCCATCGACGTTGGTCGACAAACGGTCTTGCGACGATGCGGCGTGCTCTTCGAAGTACCGTTTCGACGAAGGCGCCTGCGAGCGCCTCCGCCGCATAGAGTGTCTTGAATTCGTCGGTCGGCGCATCAAAGCGGTAGGTCGGCCCCTTGCCGGCCGGCGGTCCAAACCAGATCGGGCCGTGGTCGACGTGATGCACGCGCACGACTGGCGCGCCTGCCGGAACGATGATGGCAGGCGCACTTGTCGAGAAGCCGAACGGGGGTGGGGCTGCCAGCGTCATGTCTCGTCAAGTCCTAGGTATGAACCAGCCGCGGCAACGACCTGAGCGACCTCTCCCATCTTCAGGGCTTCCAAAGGCGTTCGTCGCAGCGCCGGATCCACATCGGTCAGGTACTGCAGCGCCGACCACATGCCAGCGTTTGCCTCCTCGAACAACCGAACGACGAGATGAAGGTTGTCGACCACGCGACAGTTTCCATCTTGTTCGACGAATTGGATACTTGGCACGACGAGGGTGGAGCCGCGCATGACGCCGAGCGCGGTCCCTGCCTTGATGCGCTTGTGCAAGGCCTGTCGCGACACACCGAGGAGCGTCGCGGCTTCCTTGAGTGACATCGGACTGCCGGCGTTGGCGAGAACCTCGGCCTGCACCGCCGCGAGGTTTGGGTCGCCATCGACCGGAGCGTCGTCGCCCCGCTCGACTTCAAGTTCGCTGGCCAATTGGACCGTGCGCTCAAGCTGGTGAGCCACGATGTCCAGATGGCTTGCCAACTCAGAGAATGCCTTGGGCCGGTCCTTGTGCAGCAACTCGCGCAATTGACTTTCCGCCGGCGTCAGATCGCAAAGGCTGAAAAAGGCTCGATGGACGAGCGGCTCGGCCGCCAAAGGTGGTGTCCAGTCGTAGACGAGAGCAGAACGAAGCTCTCTGTATCGGTTGAAGGTAGAATTGACCACGCCAGCATACCATGCGCGCTTCGAAGACACGCGGACGACATTGCGGGCGCGGGGAGGCTTGAAGTCGCGAACATCGCCCTTGTCGAATCCAACACATAGATAGAAGATGGCGATGTCGATGCGTTGCGCGAAGCGGGCGAGAGAGGCTACGTCGCTTCTCTCTGCATCCAGCAGAGCAAGCATGTAGCCATCCCAGAAATTGTGTCCAGCGGAAGGTAGCTGAGAAGGCTCCCCCCTGTACCGGCAGACACTCTGGTTACCGGGATCCGCATATGGCCCGACTCCGAGCCAAGTGGGCATCATCGATCCTACAGTAGGCAGCGGCGGAAAAACGCCGGCCAAGCCGGTGACGGCAGAGGGAAAACGGGCAGGTGCCATGATGGATCCAGTCGCTTCGAGCGTCGGGTGAATAGTTGACGCTCGCTATTGTAGGTGCAAATTAGTTGACAGTTTGGCAGTGTCAACTCACCGTCAACCCGCGTGTCAACCGGGTTTCGTCGCTGTCGTCGATCCGCGGGCATGTTTGAGCACGCGTTGCGGGCTTAGATCCTCGCTTCCAACATGAAAGCTGTCGCGGGCTGCCGCCGACAGACGTCCGGTCGATCCGTCTCGCCTCGCGCATGCGCCAAGCACTCGCGACCGATCTGTCGAGCCGCTGCCCCAGCGGATGCGAAACAATGGGCTGCCGCCAAGATCATGCTACCAAGTTCGGGACGAGCAATCCTGCGGGACTGTCGTGGGTTACCTGATCATCGTCCTCCAATGCATCCGTGATCGATCGGAATACGGTCTCCAGAACCGCGCCATCGACGGTGCTCGGATGCGGTCGTAGATCGCCTCGGTCGAGCGCAGCCCGTCCCACGCCTCAGGGCGGTCGTTCTGCCGAGCAGTTGGACCCACTCCGATGCCCCAAGGCGTTGCGGCGAACTGTCGGGCTCGACGTCGCTTCGCCACCAGTTTAACAGCGACGCCATCCACCAGCGAGCGTAGCCGGCCGCGAAGGCGCCGCGGTACCGGCTCGCTTCGAGACTTGCGAGCAGCTCCGGCCAGTCCTCCGACCGGGTCGCGTCGACGCCGAGCCTGACGGCCAGCAGATCCGAATCTACCAATGGTCCCGCGCGTCCAAGCAGCTCGACGACGATGAATCGGGCGAGTATGTGGGCTGGCGCACCGCGCCGCCGCAGCCCGAGCAGCACGCGCGGGTCCAGGCGGGCCACGAGTTCGGGACTGCACGCCAACAGCGAAGCGAGGAGTGCATCGTCGGGATCGCGATTGACGAGCGCCAACCGCAGGGGGCGTGCATGGTTCGGGTAGAGCAGCACGTAGTTGTCGAGGGCGCGCGAGCGTCTCGACGCCGTCCGCGTTGCTTATCGCGTTGCGCAGGTTCTCGAAGGTGGCGAGCCCGTGCACGTGGTTTGCCACCGGCAGGACCTGATCAAGCCCGCATCCCGCGGGCGCGCGACCGGCACGCACGACGCTCAGGAACTACTCGGGCCGTTGCAGTTCCTCGAGCAGCGACCGGCGGTCTCCCTCGTCGAGTTCGCGGTCGTTTGCGAACGCGCGCAGCATCTCGCCCATGCGGTGATACCGCCAAAGGTGCAGTGGATGCAGAGGAAGCATGACGGCCTTTGCGGCCACCCTGTCGCGGGTCACCGCCCGCGGCGTGAAGTCGAGAAGCGGCAGTCCGCTGACGATCGCATCGACCGAGCCGACCTCGATTCTCGGGGCCCGGTCGATGCGCGCGGCGTCGACATGAAAGATGGAGCAGCGGGGAAATCGCTCGGACAGGTCCGCCGCGAAGACGGGGTTGATTTCGACCAGCGACAGGTTCTGGGGCTCGATGCCTTGGTCGAGAAGCTTGCGCGTGAACACGCCCGTGCCGGGGCCGAGCTCGACGACGCGATTCGCTCGCGCGTCGACCTCGCGGGTGATGAGTTTCGCCAGCTCGTTTCCGGACGGCGCGACGGCGCCGACTTGGCGAGGGTATGCCCTCAGTGTCTGGACAAACGACCGGAAGCTTGCGGCGCGCCCGGAGTTCGTGCGAGCACGTTCGTCGCGACCTTGGGTCGTGAGGTCTGCCGTTGCGATCATTGCCCAATCGATTTGAGTGTATTATACATACAATTTCCTCTGCCGCTAGGTCAAGAACGAAGTGCCGGACACGAACATCGATGAAGAAGTCCAAGTGATCCACGCCGCGCTGGCGGACCTCGTTGGCATCATGAACAGCCCGCAGCGCGACGCCGGCATGATCCGGGAAGCGGGCATCTCGCTCGACCGCGCCCTCTTCCCGCTTCTTCTGACCATCGACCGCAAGGGACCGATCGGGGTGACGGAACTCGCCGACCTGGTGGGTCGGGACTACACGACGGTCAGCCGACAGGTGCCGAAGCTCGAAGAGCTCGGCTTGATCGAGCGGCAGGCCAGCACCGCCGACCGCCGCGTGCGGGAGGCGGTGATCACCGAGGAGGGACGCGAGATGGCCGGAACCGTCGACGCGACCCGCAAGCAGGTGGTGAGCCGGATGCTGGCGGACTGGAACAAGCGCGACCTGCAGGCGCTTGGCAAGCTCATGCGGCGCTTGGCGGACGACGTCATGGCGCATCCTCCGAAGACGTGAGGCCACGCTTCTCGAACGAGCGCGTAGCCGGGTCCTCCGGGGCGTCGGGCGCAAGGAGAAGGCGCGCGGCGAAGGCGGCGCCCAGGGCGATGGCGGCCACGGCGCCGATCCACGTGCCGTAGAAGCCCAGCCCCAAGACGAGGCCCGCCAGCACCGGAGTCGCGATGTCCGTGACGGCGACCAGCGCCTGGGCTGCGCCCATCACCACGCCCTGGCGCTGTCTCGGCACGTCGACGGACAGCGCGGGCCAGGAAGGTCGGTCGGGCCAGCGCCACGCCCGTGCTCACGCACAGGACGGCGAAAGCAAGCATCGGGATAGAATTCGCGAGGCCGGCCACGACATAGCCGAGCGACAGGATGCAGAAAACCAGCACGATCAGGTCGCGCTCCGTGAACCACCGGCCGATCCACTCGAGAAGGAAGAGCTGCACCGCGATGTTGACGATGCCGTCGGCGGCGAGGAGGTAGCTGAACTCCCTCGGGCCGAACGCATGGCCGTTCCAGGTGAAGGTGTCGCCGAGATAGACCGCGAGTTCCGACGTGAAGAGGCCGTAGGAGAAGTAGTGGCAGAGCATCACCGCGACGAGGATGCGGATCGGCAGCACCGCGCCCGCGCTGGCCGCGTCTAGGCTGACGATCGCGAAGACGGGCAGCATCACGCGCCAGTCGAGCCTGGACTTCGGCGCCGTGCTTCCGCTAGGGGATGGGGTTCGGGCTAGAGCATCGGACATTTAATTGGACGCATATCCTTCGGCTCTGAGGAAGTTC
>CAXTDA010000218.1:0-6859 GCA_964242935.1 uncultured Burkholderiaceae bacterium
ATCCTCCCCCGCGCGAGGAAGGCGTGAAGTAAAGAGCTCGTCGACCGGCGGACCTCGCCAGTTCGACTCACGGACCCGAAACGAAGACCATCGCCACCGCGTGCTCCTGCGAACGGCTTCGCCGACATGCATGCACGGAATGCGACCGACCCGCCTCGGATAGTGGACCGCCATCGGTCGGCTCCGAGTCGCTGCCGGGTTACCGCACGGCGGCAACCCGGGCACCCGGAAGGTCACCGCTTCCACTTCCATTCAGGGGCGATGCAGGTCCGCAGCGTCCATCGGTGAGCCCGACATGGCGCGCATCAGAGCTGACGCCAGCCCACGAGCTGGAAGTCGGTCGAGTCGAGTCGGGGACCCAAAGATGAATCTCGGCCGGCGCCAGAAGGCGTACCGACCGTTCTGCCGGAGATGCGCTGCCGCTGAGCACAAAGCCACGAGCGCGACGAATACCGCAATACGCTGCTTCACGTGGGCCTTCAGGAGCCGTCGTCACTCGGAACAGGCATCGATCGACGGATGGTATCGAACGCTTTCCTTCCGTCCAGCGACCCACTCGCGGTGACGAGTCGAAGCGATCGGTTCGACGCGGTCGAGTCGCACCGGTTCGCGGCAGGGGACATCCGGCGCGCCGGTTCGCCTACGCATGACGACGGGACTCGTGAACGGAATTGCGACCCCCTCACGCCGCTTCGGACTGCGTCGCCAGACGCACATCGCGGACGATGCGACCACCCTCCAGCGCGATGATGCGTTCCGCGGACGCGATGGTTTCCGGCCGGTGGGCGATCGTGACGCGCGTCAACGCGAGGCCGCGGATCGCCGCGTTGACCCGGCGTTCGTTGTCGAGGTCGAGATGGCTGGTCGCCTCGTCGAGCGCGAGGATTCGCGGTCGCTTGTACAGCGCCCGTGCCAGCAGCACGCGCTGCTTCTGCCCGCCGGAGATCGACGAACCCATCTCCCCGATCAGCGTCTGATACCCCATCGGCATCGCGACGATGTCGTCGTGCACCGCCGCGAGACGAGCCGCCGCTTCGATTGCCGACAGGTCGTACGCGGCGTCGAAACAGGCGATGTTGTCGGCCAGCGAACCCGAGAGCAGCACGTCGTCCTGCGTCACGGTGCCGATCAGTCCCCGGTAGACCGACGACCCGAGTTGCGCGATCGGGATCGCCGCGCCCTCCGCGCCGATGCGGATCTCGCCTTCGCAAGGCGCATGCAGGCCGAGCAGCAGCTTCAGGAGCGTCGTCTTGCCGCATCCCGACGCGCCGACGATCGCGACCGACTCGCCGGCATCGATCGTGAAGCTGCAATCGCGCAGGACCCACGGCTCGCCATCGGCGTAACGGAACGACAGCCTTCGCACTTCGAGGCGCGGCACGAGACGCGCGGTATCGGGTTCGATCGAGGCATCCGCTTCGGGCGGCTCGAGCGCGATGTCCGCCAGGCGCTCGGCATGCAACCCCAGCATCTTCACTTCGACGACGAGGTCGATTAGCTTCGACGAGCGTTCGCCGAACTGCGACTTGTACGCGAGGAAGGCGAGCAGCATCCCGAGCGACATCGCGCGGTCGAGCACGGCGAGGCCGCCGAGGAACAACAGCAGCAGGTTCTCCGCACCCGCGATCAGCGTGTTGGCCGACGCGAACCACAGGCTCATTCGCTGCGTGGCGGCATCGCGGTTCTGCACGTCGACCATCAGGTTCTGCCAGCGCCCGATGCGTTCGGCGATGCGACCGTAGAGTTTCAGCGGCAAGGCCGCGCGGATCGATTCGAGGAAATAGCTGGTCTCGCGCGCGGCGAGGACGATCCGTTCCTCGGAAGCGGCCCGAAACGGCCGGTAAGCGATCGTCCGGATGACGGCGTACAGCAGCAGCGCCGCGACCGCGACGAGCGTCAGGCGGACGCTGTAGACCGCCATCAACGCGAGCGTCGCGACCGCCATCGCGCCGTCGAGCGCCACGCTGATCGTGCCGTTGGTCAGCGTGCCGCGGATCGCCGTCAGCGATCCGAAACGCGAGCTGATGTCGCCGAGATGACGCTTCTCGAAGAAGGCCATCGGCAACCGCAGCAGGTGCGTGAAGAGATTGGCCGACCACTGCAGCGCGATCTGCTGGTTCATCCGGAGGCCGATCCATCCGCGCGCCATCCGCAGCGCGAAGTCGATCAGCAGCAGCGCGCCGCCACCCAGCACCGCAAGCACCAGCATGTCGCGGTCGCCGGTCACGAGCGCCCCGTCCACGATGAACTGCATGACGATCGGATTGACGAGCGCGATGGCTTCGAGCGCGGCTGCGAGCACGAGGATGTCGGCGATCGCGCGCCGGAGGCCGACGATCCGACCGGCGAGGTCGCGCAGTCGCAGGCGGCGTCGCCGGTCCGCCGCCCTGAAGGCCGTGGTCGGCACCAATTCCAAGGCGATGCCGGTGAAGGACAGCGACACGTCTTCCATCGCGATGCGCCGCCGGCCGACTGCGGGATCGATGATCGACACGCCGGCGCGGCCGACGCGCTCGAGGACGACGAAATGGTCGAGATTCCAGTGGAGGATGCACGGCAACTGCAGCTGCGCCAACTCGGCCGGTTCGCAGCGCAGCGCCCGCGGCGTGAACTGCAGCTGCGTCGCATGGCGCATCAATTGCGCGAGCGTCGCCCCCTTCAACGAGACCGAGAAGCGATGGCGGAGCTCGCGGAGATCGAGGAGCAGGCCGTGATGGCCGGCGATCGTCGCGAGGCACGCGAGCCCGCACTCGGCGGCCTCCGACTGCAGATGCAACCTCGCGATGCGCGCCACGGAGAGGCGAAACGGCGGCGTTTTGGGAGCGGACGGGCGATGCGTCGTACCAGCCGGCAGGATCGTTCGAGACGGCGGCCTCTGCATCGCGCAGGGCGACGGGCGACGGGCGCGGTGCGCACGCGGCGGGACGGCCGGCGTCGCCGTCCCGTGCGCTCGTGGAACGCCACACCGACCGACGCGCCTGAACGATGCCTGCCGACTCGCATCACCTAATCGACGATTCCGCCTCCGATCACGGCACCCCCACCGGCCGCGAGGCCCAACGCGGCTCCCGCGAGCGCGAGATCCGTCGCGTACCCCGCGCCCACGATCGCACCGATCGCGAGGCCCCCGAGGCCGCCGGTGGCGGCGATGCCGACGCCGAGCGACAGCATCGCCAGACCGACGCTGATCTGCTGCCAGGTCACGCCCGCTGCAACATCTTCCACTTCACTGCTCGTCATTACTTGCATGTCGATTCCTTCGATTGGTTGATTACGAAAGGGGGAGCACGACGACCTGGCGCACCGCGTTCCATCGATACGTCTCGTTGGCCTGCGGCCGACAGATCATCGGCGTCGTGATCGACGAGGGCTCGACCACGACCGGGATGCCGGCCTCGACGAACGCGGCGCCGATGTGGTCGGCCACGCGGCGGTCGACGCCCGCGACGAGGAGGGTCCGTTCGACGACGCTCGCGTACGCATGAATCTTCACGGCATCGGCAAGCGAGATCTTTCCGACGATGCGCAGCGTCTTCAGAAACGTCGTCTCGTCGCCGGGAAAGGCGACCAGACCCACCTGGTATCGGTCCATCGCTTCACTCCATCGTCGTGCTTCGAAGATCGGTCGTTGCCGGGACCTCAGGGGTCGACCGGGAAGATCGGACGAAACGGTGGGACGGGGCCGACCGGCCTCGGGCTCGGGTCGGCGTCGAAGCCCGGGGACCTGCCGGCGCCGACGAGGCCCGCGTGCGAAGGATTCAAGATGTGCATGGGGAACTCCTGGATGGATGAAAGCGGTACGCGAACGATGGGCGCCTACCAGGCGGGTGGCGGCATTGCGACGGGGCACGACGGCGTCAATGCCGGGTCGACCAGGCTGCTTTCACCCGGATCGGAAAGTCCGCCGGTCACTTCGGCGGTGCGGTGGAAGTCAAGCGGCTGCATGGGCGTCCTTTCAATCGATTGGGCGCGAGGCCCGGGGAACGGCGGATCACGTCGATCCGCCGAGGCCCCAGATTGACCGTCGGCCCGGTCGCGCACAATCGCCATTCGAACGAGACCGATGATGGAAGCGGTCATCGATCCGGGTGGCTCGATCGAGCGTCGCTCCCGGACCGGCCGACCAGCCCGTAGATCGGTTCGAACAGCCACTCGTAGAGGCGGCGTCGGTCCTGGATGACGTCGGCTTCGAACACCATCCCCGGCCGCAGGGATTGCGGTTGGCCGTACGTCTCCATCGTCTGCGCATCGAGCACGACGCGAATGCAATAGACCGGGTCGCCGCCCGAGAGCGCGGCGGGACCGAGCGTCGCGGCGATCCGGGTGGAGAGTTCCTGTGGCGCGTACGGACTCTTCTCGATCGTGCCCACGACGCCCTCGCCCATGCCGAACTTCTGGTACGGATACGCGGCATAGCGCAGACGCACGCGCTGCCCCGGTTCGACGAAGCCCACCTGGCGCGTCGACGCGAACAGTTGCGCCTCGAGCGGGGTCCCGTCCGGAATCAGCGTCGCGAGCAGCCCGCCCGCGCCGACCAGCTGACCGCGATGCGCCGCGAGCCCCGTCACGATGGCCGTGAACGGCGCGGTCACGACGCTCGAACGCCGCGCCTCGTTCTCGGAGCGTTCCTGTTCGAGCGCGGCCATGTTGCGGGCGATGTCGAGCGCCTCGGCGTCGGCCTGCATCCGGCTGTCGTCGATCTGGCTCGCAAGCCCGACCCGCTCGCGTTGCAGGCTGGCCCGCACGCGCCCGTTGTTCTCGCGCTGGGCGCGGAGGACCAGCGCATCGTCGAGTCGCGCCTGGGCTTGCGCGGCGGAGAGAAAGCCGGTCCGCGCCAGCTCGTCGAAGCGCTCGACGTTCCGCTCGGCGATCGCGACGCGCGCCCGGTTGATGTCGCTTTCGCGCGCAAGCTGGCGGAGCTCGACGTCGATCGCATCGAGCCGTTCGCGGGTCGCGCGAATCCGCGATCGATGCCGCTCGGCGCTCAATCGACGTTCGCGTTCGAGCGTCGCGCGCCGTACATCGAGCTGGATCGCGATCTGGCCCTGCGTCGCCCCGTTCGCCGAGCGGCGCTCGCCGGACAGCACGAACAACACCTCGCCCGTCGTCACGCGCTGCCCTTCGACGGCGCGCGCCTCTTCGACCGTTCCCGGCGTCGGCGCCGTCAGTCGCAACGCGCCGCCGACCGGCTCGAGCAACCCCGGCACCGTGGCGCGCCGGGTGTACGTGCCGAGACAGGCGACCGACGCGATCAGCGCGACGACCAGCCCACCGATCGCGGCGGCGGCGTGGTGCTCGATCGGCTGGGCGAGGCGGATCGCGCCCAGCCACTCGTTCGCCCGGGCCTTCAGGACCTCTTCGCGAAAGAGGGGTTGCGAATTCACGGCACCGTTCGTCGACTCGGTATGCCGGCTGACGAAGCGCGCTCGAGCGGAATCCGTTCACGGCATCCGTCGTCGATCGAACACCCAGCGTTCGCGATCCGCGGCAAGACGTCGTGCAAACCACGCGGTGATCAGCCCGACGAACAGACTCGGCAGAAAGACGACCAGCAACAGGTCGCGATCGTCGACGCCGCTCGCCGCGAGCACGGCCGGTGCTGCCGCCGACAGGCAGACGGCCAGGAGGACGACTCGGACGACGGCAGCAGGACGCATGGACTCTCCCTCGATTCGGTTGCGTGATCCGACGACGCGCGAGATCGAGCCGGACATCGGGCCTTCGCTCGATGGGCGTCCGGCGTGGGTCCCACGTCTGCGGTTTACGTAGCGTCGGGCCCGAGCGTCGCCGGCGCCATCACCCGAAACGGCGATTCCATTTCGACGATGCGGTCGCGGCCGGTGACCTTTAACGTGGTGTCGAGCGCGATCGAAGCGTCAGCGCCTGCCGGTCGCTCGTTCGCCCGAGCGGATCAGTCGATCCGTCGCTCCCCGGTCGTTCAGGTCTCGACCGGCTTGTAGATGGACGTCTTCGGCGCCGCGAAGACGCGACGCAGCATCGGTTCGAACTCGGCGAGGGCAAACGTTTCGGCGAGCGGATCGAAGGCCGGCGCGTCGTATTCGGCGCAGAACTCGGCGGCCGCGTCGAACCAGGGATGGTCGCGGAACTGATCCCGCAGGTTGCGATCGAGGCCGATGTAATGGAAGAAGTAATAGCCCTGGAAGATGCCATGCTTCTCGACGATCCAGTGGTTCTGCTCGGACACGAACGGCTTCACGATCGCCGCCGCGATGTCAGGGTGGTTGAAGCTGCCGAGCGTGTCGCCGATGTCGTGCAGCAAGGCGCACACCACGTATTCCTCGTCCCGACCCGCTTTCGCGGCCCGCGTCGCCGTCTGCAGCGAGTGGGTCAGTCGATCGATCGGAAAGCCGCCGTAATCCCCGTCGAGAAGGCGCAGGTGCGCGAGGACCCGATCGGGCAACCGTGCGGCGAACGCCTTGAAGTCGGCGCCGATGACGCGCCAGTCCTCTGCGGTGCCTTCCTGCATGCGACTGAAGCGGGCCAGGGGCGGATGCGCGGCCACGGCCTCGATCGTCGCGGAAGTGTCGGTGGTCATGCTCGTCTCCAGAAGAGGCGACGGCGCCATGCCGGAGCGCCGAACGCGGTACGTCGAAGGCACCGATGCTCGCACAGCGTCCCGTCGCGCTCAACGTCGACGAACCCGGCGGACCAGGGACGCGGTCGACTTCCCGGGAAGCGATGCGGGCGACTCGAACGCGGTCGACTCGTGGGCTGGATTTCGGCTGTGCTTGCCGGATCAACGGGTCGCGACCGACGCCGGCTGCAAGTCGATCACGCGATAGCCGCGGCGCTCGAACTCGCGGATCAGGCCGGCTTCGCCGAAGAGGTGCAGCGACCC
>CAXTDA010000219.1:0-6857 GCA_964242935.1 uncultured Burkholderiaceae bacterium
GGGCGCTCATGGCCGAGGTGGAGGCGCTGAAGGAGCAGACCGGCCTCGCCAATCCGTTCAACGGCTTCGACGTCGGCGACGAGGCCGCGAACGTCACGCCGCGGCCGTTGTCGCAGCGGTCGCCGTGCCTCTACGACATCATCGGCGAAGACCACCGCGCCGGTCGCGTGTCGCGCCTCGAGCGGCCGGTCGACCTGCTGCTCCGCTGCGGCTGCATGCAGGTGATGACGGTCCAGATCCGGCGCGAGGTGATCCATGCGGCGGGCGGCTTCGACGAAGCGCTGCCGAGCGCCGAGGACTACGACCTCTGGGTGCGGCTCGCCAACGTCGAGCCGCTCTCGATCGCGCCGATCGACGCGGGCATCTACCGGCTGCGGGCCGGCAGCCTCACGAAGTCGGGGCGTCCGATGTACTGGTGCGAGGACCGCATGCTGCTCGCGCTCCGCGCCGACGTCGCGTTCGACGCGTTTCGCGGCGCGATCGATGCACGGCTCGCGAAGGTCTACACGACGTTCTGCTTCCACGACCGCGCGGAGCGGCGCTTCGGCGACGCGACGCGCCATGCGCTCGAACTCGTGCGCCGCTTCCCGACGCAGCGCGACGGCTGGCGGCAGCTCGCGGCGGCGCTGCTGCGGCGGTCCTGATCAGCCAGGCGGTGTCGATCGTCAGCATCCCGCCCATGACCAGCGCGGCGCCGAGGCCGTACCGCCACGTGAGCGGCTCGCCGAGCCAGAGATGCGCGAGGACCGGGACGATGCAGCACGTCAGCGCCATGAACGGGTACGAGCCGCGCGACGAACAGGAACAGGCGCGAGTCGCGGATCACCGGCGGCAGGACGTCCTCGAGGACGAAACGAAGCCGGTTCGTGGTCCCGCGGTTCATGGTCGATCCTCGCTTCGAGGTGGGTCGGTCCGTACGACGGCGCTTCGGTGCGCCTGCAACCATTGCTCGAGCATCATCAGCACCCAGACCAGCTCCCCGTAGTACGTCGCGTGGTCCGCGAGCAGGTCGGCGCGGAGCTGATCGATGAACGCGGTACGCACGATGCCGCGCTGCTTCAGCGACTCGAGACTCGCGAACGCGAGCGCGTTCAGCGCGCGGTCGCGGCCGAGCCAGATGCCGAACGGCAGACCGAAGCCGTGCTTCGACTTCGTCAGGATCTCGGTCGGCAGGAAGTCGCGAAGCGCGTGCTTGAAGAACCAGCGCAGCTTGAAGCCCTTCAGCTTCAGCTCGGGCGCGAGGCGCCCCGCGAACGCGACGAGCGCGTCGTCGAGCAACGGGAAGGCCGCGTCGACGCCGGCGAGCCGGCACGCGGTGACGACCTTCGGCAGGTCGTTGTCGGTCAGCGTGTACTTGAGGTCGAACGCCAGCATGCGGTTGACGAGGCTGCCCGCGTCCGACCGCGCATACCAGGCCCGCATCTGCTTCATCGGCGCATCCACGTCGACCCCGGCGAGGAACGCCGGTTCGAAGATCGTCGCGACGCCGATCCGTTCGAGCAGGTTGTAGGTCTGCAGGCGGTCGGGCATCGGCACGCTCGCCTGCTGCACGTAGCTGCGGGCCTTTCGCACGACCGGCACCGCGCGCAGGCCCGCCGGTCCGAGCGCCCCGCGAAGCGCGCTCCGCACGACGCCCGGCGCGCGGTCGAAGTAATCGAAGACGCGCTGCTTCGCGTAGCGCACGTTGCCGCCGAACAGCTCGTCGCCGCCGTCGCCGCCGAGCATCCGGTCGACGCCGTCCGCGACCGCCATCTTCGCGCAATAGTAGGTCGGCAGCACCGACGAGTTGCCGAACGGCTGGTCGTAGGTCGCCGCGATCGCGGGGATGCTCGCGACCAGGTCGGCCGGCGTGATGTAGTACTCGTGATGCTCGACGCCGAAGCGCTTCGCGGCGATGCGCGCGTACGCCATCTCGTCGAAGCCGTCGGCGTCGAAGCCGATCGAGTAGCCGCGCGGCGCACTGCCGGTCACGTCGGCGAGCATGCCGGCGACGGTCGACGAGTCGGTGCCGCCGGAGAGGAAGCAGGCCGGCTTCGCCGCACCGGCGATGGCCCGCGCCACCGACGCCTTCACGGTCGCGAGGAACTCGGCTTCGAGCGTTCCCAGCACCGCGCCGCCGCGTTCGTCGTAGCTCGGCGTCCAGTACGGCGCCACCGAGACCTCGCCGCCGACGCATCGCAGCGCGTGGCCGGGCAGCAGGCGCCGCACGCCCGCATAGACGGTCGACGGGCCGGGGATGCAATGAAAGTACAGGTAGTCGAAGAGCGCTTGCGGGTCGAGTCCGCCGAGGAGGCCGAGGTCCATCGCCCGCTCGCCGCGCAGCGCGGCCGCGACATCGCTCGCGTCGTTCGCGTAGTGGACGTGGCGGTCGTCGACGCCGAAGCAGAGCGTCTCGATGCCGACGCGGTCGACGGCGAGCAGCACCGCACGATCGCGCGCGTCGACGAGCGCGAGCGCGAAGCTGCCGTGGAGGTCGTCGAGCAACCGCGGACCGCGCTCGCGGAACGCGATCCCGAGCGCCGCCGTCGCGCCGTGTCGTGCGACCAGCGCGTCGAGCGCGCCGGTGAAGACCGGCAGGCCGACCAGCGTCGCGTCGATCCCGTCGTGCAGGCCGCCCGACCGCGACGATCCCGCCTCGGTCGCGCGCGCGGACAACAAGCGGTCGAAGCGTCCGCGCAACGTCGGTCGGGTCATCGGGTTCGGGTCGGTGCGGTGCCGGGGAGCGAGCGGCCGAACAGGCGGCGATGGCATCCGCGTCGCTTTCTTGCCGCTCTTGCGCCGCGCTTTCGAGTATCTTGCTGGCCGGCGATGATACGCGACGTCAGTGGCCCCGACCCTGCCGCCGGTCGTCCCGACGGCTCGATCCGGCACCCCCACCGGTCCCGCGCAGGACCCCCGTCATGACCATCGCGGTCGTCATTCCCTTCTATCAGCGCGCGTCCGGACCCCTGGCACGGGCGCTCCGCTCGATCCAGTGCCAGACGGACGTCGCCGACGTGCGCGTCGTCGTCGTCGACGATGCGTCGCCGGTCGACGCCGAACGCGAGATCGAACAGGCGGGCACCCCACCGCGCGCGTCGATCACCGTGATCCGTCAGCCGAATGCCGGCCCGGCGGCGGCGCGAAACCGCGGCCTCGCGTCGCTGCCGCCCGACACCCGCTACGTCGCGTTCCTCGACTCGGACGACGAGTGGATGCCGCAACACCTGGCGAACGCGACGACTGCCCTCGGCGCCGGCCACGACTTCTATTTCGCCGATCTGTACCAGCTCGGCCAGAGCGTCGGCGGCTTCGCCCGGGCCGGCCGCATCCGGCCCGACGATCATCCGCCGATCGACGGTCATCCGTCCTTGCATACGTACGTCGGCGACATGTTCGACCAGATCGTGCGCGGCAACGTGATCGGCACGTCGACGGTCGTGTACGACTTCGTACGCTTTCGCGAGTCGCGCTTCGACGAGGCGTTCTACAGCGCCGGCGAGGACTACCTGTTCTGGATCGGCTGCGCCCGCGCGGGTGCGCGCTTCGGCTTCTCGTCCGACGTGGAGGCGCGTTACGGCGCCGGCGTCAACGTCTACTCGGGGTCGGGGTGGGGCACCGACGGCTTCCTTCGCCGGGTGCAGAACGAGATGCGCTACCGGAAGAAGCTGCTGTCTTTCGACCTGACGCCGGACCAGCGCCGCTTCGTGAACGAGGCGATCGCGCGCCTGCGTTTCGAGTTCGCCGACGACGTCGTCCATCGCTTCGGCCACCGGAAGCCGCTGCCGATGGCGCTGCTGCGGTCGCAGCTCGCCGTCGACGCGCGGACCCTCGTCGAACTGCCGATCCACGCAGGGCAGATCGTCGCGCGCCGGATCCGTCCGTCGCGATGAAGGCGGCACGCGACGACGCCCGAACGACCCCGACCAGGACCCCCGTGCCGAATCGCAAAGCCCGCGTCATCGCGTTCTATCTGCCGCAATACCATCCGATCCCGGAGAACGATCGCTGGTGGGGGAAGGGCTTCACCGAGTGGACCAACGTCGCGAAGGCGAAGCCGATGTTCCGCGGCCACGAGCAGCCGGTGCTGCCGGGCGAGTTCGGCTTCTACGACCTGCGCGTCCCCGAGACCCGCGATGCGCAGGCGGCGCTCGCCGCCGAATACGGCATCGAGGCGTTCTGCTACTACCACTACTGGTTCGGCGACGGCCGGCGGCTCCTCGAGCGACCGTTCGAGGAGGTTCTCGCGTCCGGCAGGCCGGACCTCCCGTTCTGCCTCTGCTGGGCCAACCAGACGTGGAGCGGCATCTGGCACGGCGAGCCGAAACGGACGTTGATCGAGCAGACCTACCCTGGCCCCGCGGACCACGACGCGCATTTCGCGGTGTTGCTGCGCGCGTTCCTCGACCCGCGCCATCTCCGGGTCGACGGCAAGCCGGTCTTCGTGATCTACGAGCCGTACGCGATCCCTGACCTTGCCGCGGTGCTCGAACGCTGGCAGGGCGCGGCCCGCGCCAACGGCTTGCCGGGACTTCACGTCGTGCTGCATCAGCACGACTACGCGCCGAGCCAGCACGACCCGGCGCTGTTCGCTGGCTACCTCATGCCGCGCATCCGTTCGACCGACCATCCGGTGCACTGGCGCAGTCTCGGGAACCGCATCAGGCGCCAGTTCCATCGGCGGATGGGACATCCGACCGTGCTCGACTACGCCGAGGTGATGGAGTACACGCTGAACGAGCCGCGGACGAACGAGCGGCTGCCGCATTACCCGTGCGTGCTTCCGAACTGGGACAATACGCCGCGTTCGCGCGCGCGCGGCCTGGTCCTGCAGGGCGCCGACCCCGAGAAGTTCAGGAAGCCGCTGCGCGCCGCGGTCACGGAGGTCCAGTCGCGTCCCGAGCAGGAGCGCCTCGTCTTCCTCAAGTCGTGGAACGAATGGGCCGAAGGCAACTTCGTCGAGCCCGACGCGAAGTTCGGTCGCCGCTGGCTCGAGGTGCTCGACGAGGAGACCCGGCGTTGAACCGACCCTTCGCTCCCGCGGTGCCGAGCGCGATCGCGATGGAGGGCGAGTGGCGCAGTCGCGCGATCGACCTCGTGGGCCTGGCCGTCCTGTGGACCGTGATGGCGCTGGTCGTCTTTCCGACCGGCGACTTTCCGGTGAACGATGACTGGGTCTACGCCGCGTCGGTCCGTAAGCTGCTCGATTCCGGACGTTTCGAGCTGCTCGCCTGCTCGACGGCGAGCGTCGGTCCGCAGGTCTACTGGGGCGCGCTCTTCGCGAAGCTCTTCGGCGATACCCACGCGAGCCTCCGCGCATCGACGGTGGTGCTCGGTCTCGTCGGCGGCGCCGGCGTCTATCTGCTGTTCCGCGAGGTCTGGCGCGATCGTCTCGGAGCGCTGGTGCTCGCGACGACGCTGCTCGTCAATCCGGTCTACTTCTCGCTGGCCTACACGTTCATGACGGACGTGCCGTTCGTCGCGCTCACGGTGACGTCGATGCTGCTGATCGTCGCCGGCATCCGGCGTTCGAATCGGCCGCTGCTGATCGCCGGCGTGGCGATGGCGGTGTCGGGGGTGTTGCTGCGCCAGTTCGCCGTCGTCGTCCTCGTCGGCTTCGGATGCTGGTACGTCGCGCGCCACAGGCCCACGGTGAAGACCTTCGTCATCGCGGCGTTGCCGTTGATCGCGGGCCTCTTGCTCAACTGGTCGTTCGACCGGTGGATGGCCGAGACCGGCAGGCGACCGCTCCCCTTGCCGACGGCGGGCCTCGTCAACGTCTTCTTGCCGAAGATCGTCTGGTCGGTCCGTGCGCTGATCCTGAACGGCTCGAGTTACGTCGGCCTGTTCCTGATCCCTCTCGCGGTCTACTACCTTCCCGTCGGCGCAATGCCGGGTCGGCGATGGATGGTGGTCATCCGATGGTCCGCGATCGTCCTGCTCGCGGTCGTCATCGGCGCGTTCTACGTCCCTCGCGGTCTGACGGTACCGGTCCAGGGCAACGTGCTCGAGTGGTACGGCATCGGTCCGTTGACCCTCAGTGACGTGTACATCCACAAGCAGAACCTGCCGGAGGAGTCGTCGGCGGTCGCGACGGCCTGGACCCTCGTGACCGGACTGGCCCTGCTGTCGTTCGCCTGCGTCTTCGTCGCCGTTTGCGTCGGAGCGGCGAAGGGGTATGCGCGCTGGCGTTCCGGCGACCCATCGGCGTCGCGGAAGCCGTTGGCGATCGCGGCGTTCTTCGTCGGCATCGCGGCGAGCTATCTCGCGATCCTGTTGTTGATGGCGGCCGGCTATCCGCTGTACGACCGGTACTTCCTGCTGCTGGTGCTCGTCTGCGGATTCGCGCTGCCGTGCCTGCGGATGGACATGCGTCCGTCTTCGGCGGGCGCCGGCGTGCGGTTCGCATCCGCCGTCGTTCCGTTGATTTGCTCCGCGGTCTTTTCGGTGGTCGTGACGCACGACTTCTTCGCCTGGAGCGCCGTCCGCTGGACGGCCTTGCAGCAACTGCTCGCCGACGGGGTGGCCCCAGCGCAGATCGACGGCGGATACGAGTTCAACGGCACCTATCTGTACGATCCGCTCTTCGAATCACGCCCGGGCAAGAGCTACTGGTGGGTCCACGACGACCTGTACCAGGTCGCGGCCGGACCGCTGCCCGGGTACCGCGAATCGCGACGCTTGCCGGTCGAGCGTTGGTGGAAGAACGGTGCGCCGGACGTGTTCATCCTCAGACGCTAACAGGTGACGCATGCAATCGAACGTCGTGTCACCCGGCCTCTACGCCGCGAAGGCCGATCGATCGGCGGTCGGCGTCCTGCCGACCCCACCGTCCGATGTCGCCGACCCGCTTCATCGCGTCTCGCTTGTCGTTCCGG
>CAXTDA010000220.1:0-6835 GCA_964242935.1 uncultured Burkholderiaceae bacterium
ATGTCGTCGAGGTCCATCACGACCGGCACGCCGCGGACCCCAGCGGCCACGACCGCGCTGCCGACGTAGAGCCGGTGGGCGAGGATCAGCGCGGTCTCCGGTCCCGCGCGCGAACGGATCGCTTCGCGCTGCGCGGCGCCGTTGAAGCGGAAGTAGTCTTCCTGCGCACGGAAGTCGACGAGTGCACGCAACGTCTGCAGCAGCGGGCCGTGCCGCATCGCCGCCCGCGGCGCGAAGTGGACGTTCGCCGACAGGCCCCACTCCCGCTCGAGCGAGGCGCGCGGCACGGCCGGAGCGACCGTGTCGACGATCTCGCGGTCCACGAAGAACAGGAGGTCGAGCGCGTCGCACGATCGCGCCGCCGCATCGAGCAGCATCCGCATCCGCTGGAACACGCCGCCGACCTTGATGCCGAAGTCCGACGCGTAGTGGCGTGAGACGAACAGGATTCTCCGCACGCGCTGGTGTCCTGCTTCACGCAGCAGCGGTCTCGCCGGTGCGCATCAGGTTGCGGGCGAGCCGAAGCCCGAAGCGGTCGACGTCGGTGTCCCACGGCGTGAAGCGCGGCAGCTGATGGAGGTCGCTCCCCCGACGCGACACGCCCCACGCCGTCGACACCGCGGCGTCGAAGCCGAGCTCGCGAACCAGGGCCACGTGCGACGCGTCGTAGTCGCGCATCGGCTTGCCGTTCGGGTAGGCGAACACCTTCACGCGCTCGCCCAACGTGTCCTCGAGGTCGCGCCGGCCGTCGTCGATCTCGCGGCGCGCTTCGTCGCCCGTCAGCGTCGTCAGGATCGGATGCGTGACCGTGTGGGCGCCGATCGACATCCCGTAACGACGCAGCTCGCGGACCTGCTCGCGCGTCATCATCAGATCGCTTTCGGCCGGCAGGCCGACCGCGTCGGCGATCGCGTCGACGCGCGCCTGCCGCTCGCGTTGCGGGAGGTACTTGAGGCGATCGAGCAGTCCGGCAACGGCGGCGCGGCGCGCGGCGTCGTCGCGGCACGACCAGGTCCCGCAATCGAGCCGTACGAGATCGAGCACGTCGGTGCGGCAGGCCCGGACCGACTCGATCACCGTGTCGTTCCACATGCGTCCGCCGTCGAGGAAGCCGGTCGACACGAAGAAAGTCGCCGACAGGCGCAGCTTCGCGAGGATCGGCGCCGCGACCGTCGCGTTGTCCGCGTAGCCGTCGTCGAACGTGACGCACGCGGCGTTGGGCGGCAGGCTGCCGTCCTTCAGGCGCCGCGCCGCCTCGATCAGCGGCATCACGCGAAAACCGGCCGCGAGCCAGCGCATGCGCGCCTCGAAGGCGATCGCATCGGGCTCGTCGGGCATCAGCGGATCGGGTCGCGGCAGCACGCGATGGAAGATCAGGATCGACAGGCGGGGGCCGCGCACGAGCGACAGCACGCGCCCGAAGCTGCGGACCGAGGCGGTGGTCGTGATCATTCCCGCTGCCGATCGCGGCGCCGGGTCGCGGGGTCGGTCATCGCCATGTCGAGTTGCGGGCGCGTCATCGGGCCTTCGTCCCGATGCCGTCGGCCTCGTCCATGGACCGGAACCGTGACGACGCCGCGATCGGCTCGGTGGCCGCGCGGCTCATCCCGACGTCCCGCCGCCCGTCGCGAAAGCGCCCTGCCCGCGCCAGCGGTCGGGCGTCCGCGCCGGTCCGGGCGGCAACTCGATGGAATCGTCGACGATCGGCACGGTGCCGAAGTGATCGCGCCGCGCGAGCCGGTCGGGTCGCTTCGACGGGACCTGCGACTTCGCGGTCGACAGGACCAGCGCGCGCGTCGCGACCACGACGACCATCACGTAGTACGGCACGTCGAAATACGCGAGGCTCAGGAACGCGCCGCCGACCGCGTAACCGACCATGCTGACCTTCACCATGTCCATCAGGTTGCCGACCCACGCGAGCTCCGCGATGCCCTTCGCCTTCTTCTTCGCGTCGCTCGCGGCCGACCACGTGAACGCGCCGATCGAGACGAACAGGAACAGGCCGATGAAGCCGTGCTCGCCCAGCACCTGGAAGTAGATGCTGTGCGCCGCATGCACGTCGAGCGGGTTCGGCGCATAGCGCCCGAAGGTGTCGAAGTCGTAGATCTCGAAGCCGCCGCCGAGCAGCCGGTCCCGGGCGAGGTTGAACGCCATCCACCACGCGTTGATGCGACCCTGCGCCGACGAGTCCTCGTCGTACGAACCGATCGAGTGCATGCGCTCGGTCCACTCGTCCGGCATGAACGACAGCATCACGATCCCCGCGGTCACGAGCGCGGCACCCATCCCCAACTTGTTGCGACTCTTCCACCATAGGAAGGTCGCCATCGCGGCGATCGCGACCAGCGCGCCGCGCGAATGGCTGCCGATCGCGGCGAACGCGGTCAGCACCATGACCCCGATCATCGCGAACCGCTGCCAGGGCTTCTTCAGGCTGATCTGGACGTAGCGCATCAGCGGGATCGTCATCACGAACGCCAGCGCGACCTCGTTGTTGCCTTCGATGAACGACCCGCCCGGACCCCACACGAGGTAGTTGCCGCCGTTGGCAAGCGTGAACAGGCCGCCCTTCGCGCCGTAGAACGCCATCGACCCGACGATGGTCCAGATGACCCAATGGATCTGCTGCTTCGAGTGGATCACCGCCAGCGCGACGAACGTCATGAAGAAGATCTTCATCACGCGCGACCACATGTCGTAACCCGAGCCGTCGTGGAACGGGAACAGCGACGTGATGCAGATCCACAGCATGAACAGCCCGAGCGCTACGACCGGCGGGGTCGGCGTCAGGCGCCGCTCGTCCTTCGTCACCAGCAGCGCGAGCACCGTGATCGCGGCGGTCGCGGCGGCGAACTGCAGGTTGTACGCGAAGCCGAACGCGAGCCGGTGCGGGTTCATCACGCTCAGCCAGACCCACATGACGACGCCGAGCGCGGGCCGCTTGACCATGAAGGGCACGCAGGCGATAAAGAAGGTCAACAGGGCGATGTCGCGCATGGCGTTCTCTAGGGAGCCGGTGGTGCGAACGCGTGCAGATGCGCGAACCGTCCCGGGAACAGCAGGCCGAGCGCCTCGACCGTCGCGGCCCGGTTGATGAGCCAGGTGCCGGCGACGTGAGTGACCGCCCCGGCCGCGACCAGCATTGCGAACGACAGCGCGACCGGCAGGCCACCGATTTGCTGCCGGAGCGCCTCGACGACCGCGAACATCGCCGCGGCAGCCGTCATCGGCCGCCACATCTCGGCCAGGACCCCGCGGATCGAGATGCCGAGGATCGGCAGCGCGCGGAACATGTTGAGCAGGAACAGGATCGGCGTGACGATCACCCACGCGAGGCTGAGACCCTCGATGCCGTGCAACGAGCCGAAATAAAACAGCGGCGGCGCGACGCAGGCCCCGATCACCGTCGTCCACAACGCGATGTCGACGCGTCCCATGCTCATCACGGTGGTGGAGACGATCGAGCCGATCATCCGGAACGGGATCGTCAGCGCGATCAGCGTCAACGGCAGGATCGACTCGTGCCACGCCGGACCGATCGCGAGCGCGACCAGTTCGGGCGACACCGCGCCGATGCCCCACAGGACCGGAAAGGTCACGAACGCCATCAGCCGCACCCCGAGCCGGGTGTTGTCGGCGACCGCGCGGGGGTCGTGCTGGATCTTCGAGAACGCCGCGAACGCGACGCCGTTGATGATGCCGGCGGCGCGCTGCATCGGCAGGGACGCGAGGTGGACGGCGACCGAGTAGAAGCCGACCGCCTCCTTGCCGAGGAACTTGCCGGCGATCAGTACGTCGGCCTGCGACGACCAGTACCAGACGATGCGGGTCGCGAGCACGTTGCCGCCGAAGGCCCACAACCGGCGCGTGTCGCCGAAGCGGAACGACGGCCAGTAGCGGGTCGTCGCGCTCGACAGCAGCATGACGCAGCGGAACGGGACGGCAATCAGCCCGCCGAGAATCAGCGCCCAGGCGCCGAAACCGGACAGCGCGAAGCCGAGCGTGAGGACGTTGGTCGCGATGCTGGTCAGGATGTCGATGCGAGCGGACGTGCGAAAGCGCATCTCGCGCTGCAGGAGGCCGCTGTAGACCGACGCGATCCCGGAGCCGAGGAAGCCGATCGCGGAGACGCGCGTCAGGTCGATCAGCCGCGGCTCCGCGTAGAACGCGGCGATGGCCGGCGCACCGACGTACAGCAGCAGGCACACCCCGACGTTGACGATCAACGCCGCGCCGAAGGTCTGGCGGATCTCCCTGGCTTCGAGGGTCGGCGACTGCACGATGCTCGAGCCGAAACCCATGTCGCCGAGCATGCCCATGAACGTGATGACGAGCGTGAGCATCGCGACCAGCCCGTAGTCCGCCGGCGCGAGCAGCCGGATCACGAACAACGTGATCGCCCAGTTGACGATCTGGCCGCCGAACTTCGCGACCGCCGACCAGCGCAGCGCCGACATCACCTGCGCCTTCATGCCCGATCCGCCCTCCGCCACGGCGGCGAACGGCTCGCTCACGATGCCGCCTTCCGGACCTGCGCGAACAGGACCGACATCGCGAAGTTCGCGTCGCGCATCGATTCGACCGACAGGACCTCGAACGTCTTCGCGAGGAAACGTCGGAGCGACTCGCGGTCGTAGCGGATGACGTGCTCGGGCTCGTCGATCGGGCCCAGGCAGTCGTCGGGCACGAAGACGAACGCACGGCCGCCGGGGCGCAGCACGCGGGCGATCTCGCGCATGAACCGGCCGCGGCGGATCACGTGCTCGAGGACCTGCGACGCGATGACGACGTCGAAGCGGGCAGCGGGCAGCGGCAGGTCCGGCAAGCGGCCGGTCCACATCGTGATGCCTTCCGCGCGGAGTCGTTCGACCGCATAGTCGGACAGCTCGACGCCGTGGAGATCGCGATAGCCGTGCTCCATGAGCCGGCGCAGGATGCTGCCGTTGCCGCAGCCGACGTCGACGATCGCGTCGTCCGGGCCCGTCAGCGCGCGGATGCGTTCGACCTTCGTCGGCCATTCGCGCGCGTCCCAGGTCCTGCTGAGCCAATCGTTCCAGTGCTCGACGCTGTTGCCCGACAGACCGGCGTTCGCGACGAGGTGGTAGACGAGCGGCAAGCGATCGGAGATGACCTTCCGGATCCGCCAGGGCAGCACGTTCATCGCACGACCCCGCACGGCGCGCCGATCGGCCGCGCCAGCAACGACGCGAACAGGCGCTCCTGGCCGCGCGTGGTCTCGTCCCAGCTGAAGCCTTCCGCGTAACGACGCGTGGCCGCGCGGTCCGGCGGCGCGGCGAACAGGCCCTTCAGCGCGACGGCGATCGACGGCACGTCGCGTCGCTGCAACAGGATGCCGGCCTCGGGCGCGTCGACGACCTCGCGCGAGCCGCCGACGTCGGTCGCGACCACCGGCGTCCCGCACGCCATCGCCTCGAGCAGCACATTGGCCCATCCCTCGTTGCTCGATGCGAGCACCAGCGCATCGCTCGCGCCGTAGACGAGCGGCAACACGTCGTGCGGCAGCTGGCCGAGGAAGCGCACCCGGCGGTCGACGCCGAGGCGCTTCGCGAGCGCAGCGAGCGGGTCGCCGTCGGGGCCGCTGCCGGCGATCAGCAGCGTCGCGTCGGGCAGCGACGCGAGCGCCTCGACGACGAGCTCATGGCCCTTTCGCGGGATCAGGTGGCCGACCGACGCGATGACGTGGCCTTCGGGCGGCAACGACAGCCGCTTCCGTGCGGCGACGACGTCGACCGGCGCGAAATCCGCGAGGTCGACGCCGTTCCGCAGCACCGCGATCTTCGTGGCGTCGGCGCCGAGCATCGCGAGCTCGGTCTTCAATGCGGCGCAGACCGTCACGATCGCCGACGCCTCGCGCGCGGCCCAGCGGATCATCCGCCGCGGCCCGGCGAATGCCGGGAGTTGCGTGACGTCGCTGCCGCGCGCGGTGATCACCAGCGGCCGGTCGAACCACTTCGCGAGCAGGGCCGCGGCGACGCCGTCGGGATAGAAGTAATGCGCGTCGATCACGTCGAAGTCGAAGCCCGAGGCGCGGACCTGCGCGACGGCGGACCGCGCGGCGAGCGCCATCGTCAGCGGCGCGACGTTCATCCCGAGGCGCGGGACCGTGAAGAAGCGCGGATGCGTCACGTCGAGGCCGAAGCGCCGCTCGCGAGCCGGCACGCGCGCGTAGGTCGCGAACCGACCGAAGCGGCTGCTCGCCGACGGGAACCAGGGGACCGGCGCGACGACCTGCGCCTCGACCCGCCCGCCGGCGACGAGGTGGCGCAGACGGTTCTCGACGAAGACGCCGTGCGCCGGCATCTCGGCGTTCGGGTACAGCGACGAGAAGGTCAGCAGCTTCATCGCGCGACCGGTCGGCGCACCGACGCGCGCCGCTGGCCCGCGTTCGCGCGGACCGCGAGATCCCGGCGGGACGCGCGGCAACGGCGGGTCGAAGCAATGCGAGGGCTGGCAGGCGTCTTCATGGCGTATGCGGTATGCGGTCCGGCGACTGCCGGGCTCGGCTAGGCCGCCTTCATCGCGACCGGCGGCGCCGACGCGCTGCGATCGGCCGGTTCGCTGCCTTCGACGACGTTCTTCAGGAACGCGTCGAACATCAGGATCGTCCAGATCGCCGTGCTGTGGTCGCGCACGCCCGACTGATGCTGGTCGACGAGGCGCTTCATCGCGTCGCGATCGAACCAGCCGGTGTCCGCCAGCCGCGATCCGCCGAGCGCCGACTTGACGCGGCCGGCGAGCGGCCCGCGGAACCACTGGGCGAGCGGGATCGCGAAGCCCATCTTCGGGCGGTACATGATCTCGTCCGGCAGGT
>CAXTDA010000221.1:0-6832 GCA_964242935.1 uncultured Burkholderiaceae bacterium
CGCCGCAGCGCGCCGCGCACCGCCTGGTCGCGCGCGGCGAGGACCAGCCCGGCGTGGGCCGGCGCCAGCGCGAGGGCGGTGACGTCGGCGCCGTGGCGCCGCAGCCACAGCGTCAGCCAGCTTCCCTTGAAGCCGGTGTGGCCGGTGACCAGCACCCGTCGACCGTCCCAGAAGCCCGCATCCATCAAGCCCACACCTTCCACGGCGCACGGCCGGAAGCCCACAGTTCCTCGAGCTGCGTCTTCTCGCGCAGCGTGTCCATCGGTTGCCAGTAGCCGGCATGGCGCCAGGCGCGCAACTCGTCGTCGGCCGCGAGCTGCTGCAATGGCGCCTGTTCCCACGGCGTGTCGTCGTCGGCGATGTAGTCGATCACGTCCCGCGACAGCACCGCGAACCCGCCGTTGATCCAGGCATCCGCACCGACCGGCTTCTCGCGGAATTGCACCACACGATCGGCCGCGAGGTCGAGCGCGCCGAAGCGCCCGGGCGGCTGCACGGCCGTCAGCGTGGCTTTCCGGCCATGCGCCGCATGGAACGCGATCGACGCCGTGACGTCGATGTCCCCGAGTCCGTCGCCGTACGTCATGCAGAACGTCTCGTCGAGATGCGAAGCGACCCGCTTGATGCGGCCGCCCGTCTGCGTCGCCTCGCCGGTGTCGACGAGCGTGACGCGCCACGGCTCGGCGCGGCGCTCGTGGACCTCCATCGTGTTCTTCGCCAGATCGAACGTGACGTTCGACGTGTGCAGGAAGTAGTTCGCGAAGAACTCCTTGATCGCGTAGCCCTTGTAGCCGAGGCAGATCACGAAGTCGTTCAGCCCATGGGCCGAGTAGATCTTCATGATGTGCCACAGGATCGGCCGGTCGCCGATCTCGACCATCGGCTTCGGGCGCTGCACCGTCTCCTCGGACAGGCGCGTGCCGAGGCCGCCGGCGAGGATCACGACCTTCATGTGGCGGGCTTCGGGATCGGGCCGCTCTCGACGCGGTCGCCGCGGGTCGCGAGCACCGGCTCCTCGTCGTCGATCAGCCGCGACCCCTGCGCGTCGTCCGGCCGGTCGCCCTCCTCGTGATACGCGTCGTCGATGTTGACGGCCCAGATCGCGGACTTGTCGCGGCTGCCGGCGACGATCGCCTCGACCGCGCGCTTGGCCGACAGCATCGAGTGGTCCTGGTTGTTGTAGCGGTGCATGCCGTTGCGGCCGACGCACCAAAGGTTCTCGATGCCGTCGAGGAATGCACGGACCTCGTCGAAGTGTTCGTAGGCGCCGTAGTAGCCGGGATAAGCCTTCGGCATCCGCAGCACGGTGGCGTCGACGCACTGGTCGGGATCGCCCATGCCGATCTGCCGCATCTCGCGTTTCGCGAGCTCGATCATCGCGGCGTCCGTCGACGACCACAACGCGTCGCCTTCCGCGCAGAAGAACTCGAGCCCGACCCACACGCGATCGGGGTCCTTGACGAGGTACGGGCTCCAGTTGTTGAAGATCTGGATGCGGCCGACCTTGACGTCGGGCTCCTGCACGTAGATCCAGTTGTCGGGCACCGAGGCCCGCCCCGCCGGCACATCGGCCTCGGCCCGCGCGAGCTTCCGGTACAGCAGGCCGACCGTCATGAAGTCGCGGTACTCGAGCGCGGCGGCGACCTCGCGGACACGCGGCGGCACGTCGCCGTCGAGCGCCGCGACGAGGTCGCGCACCGGCATCGTCGAGACCACCTCGGCGCCCGGCCGCCACGTGCGCCGGCCCGACGCGACGTCCTCGGTCTCGACCGCCGCGATGCGGCGCTCGACGAGCTTCAGGCCGGTGACGCGGGTCGCGAGCCGGAGCGGAACGCCGGCCGCGGCGATGCGGTCGGCGACCGTCTCCCACATCTGCCCCGGGCCGAGCCGCGGATACAGGAAGTGCTCGATCAGCGACGTCTCCCGTGCCGCGTGCCGCGACGAGAAGAGCTGGCGGACCGCATGCGCGATCGCGCGCGAGATCGACAGGCCCTTGACGCGCTGCGCGCCCCACGCCGCGCTGATCTCGCGGCACGAGCGGCCCCAGACCTTCTCGGTGTAGGTCTTGAAGAAGCGCCGATAGAGCCGACGGCCGAAGCGGTTGACGAAGAAGTCCTCCAGCGTCGCCTCGGGCCGGACCGGCGCGATGCGCGCGGCGATGTAGCTGGCCGCATACATCGCGCACGACAGCGGACCGAGCTTCCACATGGTCGCGACGTCAAGCTTCAGCGGATACGCGAACAGCTTGCCGCCGAACAGGATGCGCGACCGGCGATCGCGGACCAGCATCGCCGGGTCGTCCGCGCCGTCGCCGCTCTCGCGGCGTCGCGCGTCGCCTTGCGTGCGCAGCGGCCACGTCCGACGCATGCCCTGGTACGCGAGGAACGCATGATCGGCGCCGGCCGCGAGCGTCGCGCGGTCGTCGGTCGCGATCGGCAGCTTGTCGAGCCACCAGCGCATGACCCAGTCGGACTTCGAGAAGAAGCGGTGGCCGCCGATGTCGATGCGATTGCCGTGATGGACGACCGTCTTGGACAGGCCGCCGACCTGCGCGTCGGCATCGAGGACCTCGATCGACCGATGGCCTGCCTCGATCAACTCGTAGGCGGCGGTCAGGCCTGCCGGACCCGCACCGACCACGATCGTATGGCCGATCGGCATCATGGCTTCGCGACCGAGAACAGCAAGACCTTCCGGGTGACGAAGTTCGCGGTGAAGCCGATCCCGGCCGATGCCGCCTTCGCGAGCGGCAGCGCGAGCCCGAGCGCGGTCCCGACGAAGAGCGTGAGCGCGTTCAGCATCAGGCCGAGCAGTCCGAGCGCCGCGAAGAGCACGAACTCGTCGCGCGCGTCGCGAAACGCGCGGCGCGCGAACACCCAGCGGACCGACAGGACGTAGATCAGGACGAGGCCGGCCAGGTAGGCGACGCTGCCCGCGAGCCACACCGGCAGGCCGACGCGCTCCACGCCCGCCCAAAGCAACGCGGCATCGAGCGACAGCGCGGCGACCGACGCGGCGAGATAGCGGACCACCTCGCGGACCGCCTCGCCGCCCGTTCCGGCGGACCGCGGCGGCACGTCGGGCACGGCGGGATCGAGCTTGATCGCGGTCAGCGGCATGCGGACATCATCGGGGTTTCAACGCCGAGCAACGATAGAGATAGAACTTCTTTTCGTAGCCATTCTGGAAGACGGCCGTGGAGAACTCGGCAACCGGTTCCTTGTTCTCGAGGCGGGTCTGAATGACGATGTAGTCGATACCCCCCTCGATGCACACGGTACTGACTGCCAGCGAATCCGGCTCGCAGCGATCCTGCTTCTCGGTCAGATTGTTCATCATCCGGCAGATCTGCTCCTGCAGATCGAGGATGGCCGTGATCTTCCGGCGCTTGTTCAGCTCGAAGACCATCGCCTTGGAAAACACCGCGCCCGACCCCTGCTGCTGCGTGTAGTAGTTGCCATGGCTCAGCAACACCCACGGCGCCATCAGGTCGCGATACCAGTAGACGACCGCGCCGGGTTCGACGATATCGGGCCAGATGTTGGTTCCGACGGCGTACGACTCGAGCCTTTTCGTCCACGGCGTGCGCTGGTCCCAGACCATCGTTGCCAGGACGAAGAGCAGCGTCGCAGCGACGAGACCGACGCGCCGCGCATGCGCTGCGAAGTACCAGACGGCAAGCGCGACGGCCAGCAGCACCAGGCTCATCGATGCCGCTCGACCGAGGACGATGCGCATGGGCTCCGAACCCAGGTTCGCCAGCTTGACGATCCGAAGCTCGTACTGAGCGGCGATGATCACCGCAATCAACGCCGCCAGGGCACACACGGCAACGATGGTCGGGCGGGAAAGACTGAAGCGCTTCTTCAGGAGGACGACCAGCATGGCGCCCACGCCGAGCGGCATCAAGGCGATCGAAAAAGGCGCCGCCCAACCGATCCCGAGCAGAGCGGCCGACAGACGACCGTGCGCGTCACGACGCCACTCTCGAGCAAGAACGATCGGCAACGCCGCCATGGCCAACCAATGGGTGACCCACAACGATCGCCAGATCTGCAGCTTCGCGATGAATGCGCTATGCAGCAAGTCGACCAGCACGCAGCTGAACATCAGACTCGCCAATCCGATCACGACCGCGGCTACGACCAGACGCCTCAGGAATGGCGTCGTCGAATCCCGCGCGACGAACCAGAGCACGACGATGTCGAAGACGACGATACCGACGTCATACAGTGTCCAGCGCAACAGGAACGCTTGCGGATTCGCTTCATCGACCAGGTCGAACCAATCGGCGTCATAGCGCAAAAGCAGGTCTGCAAAGGGCCCGACCGGATGGAAGCTGAAGTAAAGCAGAGGAATGATTCCGATTGCCGCCAGCCAGAGCCAACGGCGATCCCCCATGACCAGCAACATCCACACGACCAAGGCACCGCTCAGTCCTACCAGGGGATGAATGACCAGTCCGATCGCCGTCGCCAACAACGCACCGGGCAGCCGCCCTCTTGCAAGCAAGGCGAGCGCGATCAGCACGGAAGGTTCGGCGAAGCTCCTCGCGGTCAGAAACGCTTCGGAGTAACCGAAGACACGCAAGCCGCCGTAGAGCGTCCATCCGAGCACGACGGACAGGAGGCAGTAGAACAGGAAGGAGCGGGGGACGATCGCCTTCAGCAGCAGAACCGTCGCGCCCAGGTAGAGCCCGAAGGCCGTCAACAGACCGACAATCGACCCGATGCCCAGACCGAACGCTGCGATCAGTCTCGAATAGATCCACGGCAGCACGGAGAACCGACCCTGTGACCCGTGCAGGAAATAAAGATCCTCGTGGAATTGCCCCCCGACCAGATACGCAAGGGCGTCGCCCGCGTAAAGGATGCCGTCGTGGCGGATCCCGGTATAGGCGTGAGACAGAAGAAATACGGAGCCGATCAGGAGTGCGCCGACAAGCCGCCGGTCATCTCCCCAAAGCAACGTCTTGCGGTTTGCGAACGACATAAAAAAAAGAGGCGCCCGCAGGCACCTCTCTTGGACTCCGGAAAATCTTGTCTTAGCCGCGGCACGAACCGGGAAGGAATTTGGCCGGTACGGTCGTCGCAGGTGTCAACGACGAAGAACCACAGACCCAGGTGCCCACCGCGTTCCCCAATGTCGGCAAAGCCGTATTCCCGGCGTTGCGCGGGATCAACGTGATGATCTTTCCGTCGATGTTGCTATCCCCTGTGCCTTGTACGAGAACGGTGATCTCGCCATTCGTACCGGTCGTCACGCTCGTCACATACTTCGAGCCACTGCCGCTCGCGACTTCACAGCCCCACGAGCCCGCGACAGGCAGCGAGGTGGCGCTCTGATAGACCTCGGTGATCGACGTCCGGCAGGCACTGGCGGCAAGAATCGCTTCGGAGAGTTTCGCCCGCTTCGTGTAGTCCTGATAGGCAGGCAACGCGATGGCGGCAAGGATGCCGATGATCGCGACGACGATCATCAACTCGATCAAGGTGAAACCCTTCTGCGTCTTGCTCATTGAATTCTCCGGATGTGGGGACGGCTTGTAGTGATGTCGCTATGCAATCTGTGTGCCAACCGTCGGTAGCTGATTACCGACCGTCGGTCGCCATTAAATCAGCCACTTGCGTGATATATCGATACGCGGCTGGACACATCGCGACGGATTTTGTCACTTTCCGACATTCCGCCGTTCACCCCGATCAACCCTTACATGTACCGGGAAGAAGCTTCGCCTGGACCCCGGCCGTACCGGAGCCCGGGCCGCATTTCCAGACGCCCACCGCGGTGCCGCCGATGTCGGCGACGGCGAGTGCGGTGGTGCCGTTCGACCGGTAGGGGCTGAGCACGATCGTCTTGCCGTCGATGGTCGTATCGTTGAAGCCGCGGACCTTGACGGTGATGACGCCGGCGGTATCGGTCGTGATCGTGTCGACGTAACGGGACGCGGAGCCCGCCGAGTTTTCGCATCCCCAGCCGTTCGCACCCGGGGGCGCCGCGCTGCTGCCGGCCTGGAACACCTCGGTGACGCTGGTGCGGCAGGCGCTCGCCGCAAGGATGCCTTCGGACAGCTTCGCCCGCTTCGTGTAGTCCTGATAAGCAGGCAATGCGATCGAAGCAAGAATGCCGATGATCGCGACGACGATCATCAGTTCGATCAGCGTGAAGCCGGCAGCTCGTCGATGGCGAGCGATGGAGTTCATGGCAGTACGTCCTTCCCGAAATGAGTTGTCCGGATCGACAGCGTCGTGCCTTGCGAAGAGCACAAGGCATGCACGCTTCTCGGCGCGGCCGCCAGGAACTTGAGCGGCGCGTCGAACGGCGGCCGGTGGGCGACCGTCGGTACGTCAGCGGACGCAGACCGCCCGAACCTGCTTCAGGTCGGTGACGCCGGCGAGCACCTTCTCCATGCCGTCCATGCGCAGGGTGCGCATGCCTTCACCGATCGCGGTCACGAACAGGTCGGCGACCCGCGCGTGTTCCTGGATGTTCTTCTTGACCGCGTCGCTGCCGATCATCAGCTCGTGCAGCCCGATGCGGCCCTTGTAGCCGGTCTGTCCGCAGCGGTCGCAGCCTTTCGCGCGATGGAAGACGAGCTTGCCGGAGACGCCGTACTGCGTGATCCAGCCGTCGTAGAGGCGCTTCGCCTCGATGTGCGCGTCGGTCTGCCACTGCGGAAACTGCTGCAGGTCCTCGGCATACTCGGTCACGAACGCGCGGATCTCGGCCGAATCGGGCGTGTACGCCTCCTTGCACGTGCAGAGCTTTTTCGCGAGCCGCTGCGCGAGGACGCCGAGCAGCGCGTCGGCGAAGTTGAACGGGTCCATCCCCA
>CAXTDA010000222.1:0-4344 GCA_964242935.1 uncultured Burkholderiaceae bacterium
GTCGTGCGTGCCGCCTTTCGGGACGCGCTCTTCTTCGGAAGGGCGGGCGCCGGTGCGGGGTCGGTCGCTGCGGCGTCGGCGACCGGCTTCCGGTCGGCGGCCGCGCCGAGCGGCTTTGCGATCACGCTGTCGGGCAACGCCGTCGCGATGTCGTAGGCGTCGCTCGAGCGAGCCCAGTCGTCGCGCTTCTTGAACAACAGCCACGCTTCCTGGCGGTCGTCGGGCTTCGCGATCCGGATCAGTTCCCAAAGTCCTTCGAGCTTCTCGCCGTGCAGCGCGAAGACGAGCTTGCCGGCCTTCAGGCCGACGTGGGCGTCGCCGACCGGTTCCCAGGTTCCGCGGTCCCAGACGATCACGGTACCGGCGCCGTATTGCTTCTCGGGGATGGTGCCTTCGAAGCCACCGTACGAGACCGGGTGATCCTCGACGTGGATCGCCATCCGCTTGACCTTCGGGTCGAGACTCGGCCCCTTCGGCACCGCCCAACTGACCAGCACGCCGTCCAGCTCGAGACGGAAGTCGTAGTGGAGGCGCGTGGCCCAGTGCTTCTGGATCACGTACGACCGCTGCTTCCCGCCGTGCTCCGCCTTGCCGGCCGGCTCGGGCGTCTTCGTGAAGTCGCGCTTCGCGTTGTACTTCGCGAGCGGCGGTGCGGCGCTCATCGGCGAGTTCCGCTCACGCGGCGCGCTTTTGCGTGAACTTCTGCGTCACCTTCTGCGCGGCCTTCGGCGCGGCCTGCTTCGCGACCTTCCTCGCCGCCTTCTTCGCGGGCTTCCGCACCGGCGCCGCGGCGTCGGCGCCGGCTTCGCCGTCCGCGTCCACCGCGTCCTCGTTCGCGGCACGCGCCGTGGCGCCCGACGCGCCACCCTTCCGGTTCCCGAGGCTCTGCTTCAACAACGCCGTCAGGTCGATGACGTTGCTCGCCGCGGGCTGGTCCGTCGCTTCGAGCGGCTCGACCTTCTCGGTGGCGCCGGCCTCGACCCGCCGCCGGATCAGTGCCCGCACGGCGTCCGCGAACCGGTCGGTGTAGCTGCCGGGATTCCATTCGACCGTCATGTCGCCGATCAACTGTTGCGCCATCTTCAGTTCGGCATCCTTCAGGTTCGACGCCTTCGTCCCTTCGGCGGGCAGGTTCAGGTCGCCCATGTCGCGCAGTTCGTTCGACCAGCGCAGCGTGTTGAGCACGAGTACCGCACCCGATGGCACGAGCGCCGCGAGATGCTCCTTCGTATGCATCACGACGCGCGCGATGCCGATGACGCCCGACGCCGCCATCGCTTCGCGCAGCAGCGCGTACACCTTCTCGCCCTTGTTCAGCGGCTCGAGGAAGTACGGCTTCTCGAGGTACAGGAACGGGATCTCCGCCGCCTGCACGAATCCTTCGATCTCGATCGTCTGCGTCGTCTTCGGGTACGCAGCCTTGATCTCGTCGTCGCTCAGGATCACGTAGTCGCCGTCGTCCTGCTTGACGCCCTTGACGATGTTCTCGCGCTCGATCTCCTTGCCGGTGCGCTTGTTGATGCGCTTGTAGCCGACCGGGTCCATCGACCGCTTGTCGAGCCAGTCGAAGTCGATCCCGCTCTCGGTCGCGGCCGGGTACAACGCCACGGGGATGTGGACCAGCCCGAAGCTGATCGCCCCCTTCCAGATGCTGCGTGGCATCGATCCTCCCCTCGTGCAGCGCGACCGTTCGTGCGGCGGGAGTGTGCTGCGCCGCGAGGAACGGCACAGTAGGCGCGACGGTCGACGTCGTATAGGACGCGGCGCGACCGAGTTCGACGGGACCGGCCGTCGGGGACGTCGTCAGGGCTTGCAAAAGCGAGGCTTCAGCGCAAGTCTGATTCGCTCCGGACGTGTCGCAATCGGAAACGAATTGAATTGCTTTCGACCGCGATTTGCGCTTATTCTCGATCGGCCTCAATGCCCGACGGACAGCGCACCGACAATCAATGAGAAGCTAGACGATTACCTGGGTCGGCAGCAGGAAATGTGGAAACGTTTTTTGGTGCTTATTCTGCTCGCTGGATAGAAAACGCCTGCGTGGCCATCCGCGTTATTTTGCAGATGGCCACGCAGGCACGGGAATTTAATCGAGGGGGTTTCTCCTCAGAACAACACTCCGGTCTCGGTGCCGCCGCCGACGTGCATCAGATCGAGGTCGAGTATCGTGACCATCGGCTCCGCGAAATCGGTTGCAATCGAAGTATTTTCTTGGGTCAGGAAGTCGGTGGTCATGGATAGCTCCGAAATAAAGTGAACTCGCGGCAAAAACTGATTCAAGAAATCAGTGAATGAAAGATAACGTAGTCAAATGTCGGGGAGCAATGCCGAGGTGGACAAAGACTTTTCCTTAGACGACCTGCTGACGGGAGACATTCCCTACATCGTCGCCCAATTGAATTGCATCGATTCGGCCACGGCATCCAATCGCTTGAAGACGCTCGAAGCGGCGATCGCCGATGCGATCGACGGGTCCGACGACAAGAATCGGCCCACGGTCGATCGGCTGGCCGCGATCCTGTTGCAGGTCGAGCGGCCCGAGCGCATCGACAGCCGCATCCGGCTGCTGGCCCAGGTCTGCTTCTATTCGAACCGGGTCGGGCGCGCGTACGACGGCCTGGCCGCCGGCATCGCGGCGCAGGAGCTCGCGCGCGCACGCGGGCTGAAGAACCTCGAACGTTTCGCGGCGACCGCGCTCGGCATCGCCTATGCGGACTGCGCGTGTTTCGAGGACGCGTGCCGGTTGCTCGAGCACAGTCTCGTACTCGCGCGCGAGCTCGGCGAGCCCGAGTTCGAGTGCCTGGCCCTGACCAACACCGCGATGCTGCTCAAGGAGATGGGCCTCTACCAGGACGCCATCGAGGTCAGCGACAAGGCGCTCGCGTTCGGTCTGGAATCGCCGCGCGGCCGCCTGATGGCGCTCAGCAATGCGTCGCATGGTCTCTTCAGCGCGCATCGCATCCGCGACGAGGCGGCGGCGCTGCGCTACCTCGTCATCGGCTCGTCGATGCTCGAGGACAACCCGCTGGCCGACGCGCTCCACAAGGCGGCGTTCGAGTATTTCCGCGCGATGTACCTGCTCGCGAACGATGACCACGAGACGGCCGAAATGTTGATCGAGGCCGCGAGGGAGCGCGCGGCGAACGTCCGCAACCCGCGCGTCGCGATCCTCCTCGACATCGCGTCGGCCCTGTGCGACTGGGCGAGCCGCGACGAGCGCCGCGAGCGTCGCGCGCGAAAGCGCCTGATCGAGCTCTATCACACGAGCAAGCAGACCAACCTCTGTCACGACGACGTGCTCCGCGCGTTGATCGACGTGCACAAGCGAACGTTGACCGGCGAGACAACCGCGCCGAACCATCGTCACGCGAGCCCCGAAGAGGTCGCTTCCGGTCTCAACGCGATGTCGCGCGCGGTGACGCAGACCGCAAAGACCGGCATCCGCTACGCGAAGGAACTCGTGCTGTACAACACCGGGCCGGGAACCGGCCCGTCGCAACAGGCTTCGTCGTACGCGGCCGGCCTCAAGAACGCCAAGTTCTACCGGCAGATGAGCGATCGCGGCGTGACGATGAGCGTCGCGCGCGACCCGTCTCCGCCTCGCGGCTACGATCCGTTCAGGGGTGCCCGCGCGTGGCTCGGCGACGACTCGGCGCCGCCCGGAATCGCCAACCTCGGCGATCCGGGCATTCCGGGTCCGGCGTTCGGCGCGCCGGTCGACGTGATCCGGAAGCACGACGAGCTGACCGCGATCCACTGCGACCTGGCCGCGTTGCGCATCGATTCGCTGAAGGTGGCGATGCGCACCGCCGCCTACGACGTCGCGGAGAACTGGGCGCTGGCCGCCGAGTTCTTCGACGACCAGACCGGCGAACATTGCTTCCGCGTCGGCCGGCTCGCAGGCCTGCTCGCGGCCGAGCTCGGCATCGACCCCGAGAACTGCCTCCGGATCGAACATGCGTCGCGCCTTCACGACATCGGCAAGATCGCCGTCAACGAACTGATCCTGTTGAAGCCGGGACCGCTCGACTCGAACGAGATCGTCGCGATGCGGGCGCACACCGAGGTCGGCGCCCAGCTCCTCGAGCAAGCCGACGACCCCACGCTGAAGATGGCCGCCGCGATCGCGCGGTACCACCACGCTTGGTGGAACGGTGCCGGCTATCCGGGCGCATCCGGCGAGAGCATCCCGCTCGCCGCCCGCATCTGTGCGTATGCCGACGTGTACGACGCGCTGACCAACGAGCGTCCGTACAAGCGCGCCTGGCCGCATCGTCTCGTGGTGGAGCAGATGCTGTGCGAGAGCGGCGCCCACTTCGATCCGCGGCTGATGACGCCTTTCCT
>CAXTDA010000222.1:4444-6799 GCA_964242935.1 uncultured Burkholderiaceae bacterium
CCCGCGCGCCTCCAGCCGCTGCTCGACGACGGGCTGATCGATCGCGTGTCGCGCCAGCTGATGAGCGGCAAGGAGGCGGCGGTCTACGTCGTCGAATGCGACACGCCGACCGGCCCCGAAACGCGCTGCGCGAAGGTCTACAAGGACGCGCAGCAGCGCAGCTTCCGTCAGGCCGTCGACTACACCGAGAACCGGAAGACGAAGAACAGCCGGGACGCGCGCGCGATGAACAAGGGCACCGCGTTCGGCCGGAAGTCGCGCGAAGCAGCGTGGCAGAGCGCCGAGGTCGACGCGCTGTACCGACTGGCCGCGGCCGGCGTGCGCGTGCCGACGCCGTACAACTTCCTCGAGGGCGTCCTGTTGATGGAACTGGTCGTCGATGCAGACGGCAACGCGGCCCCCCGCCTGAACGACGTCGAGTTCACGCCCGATGCGGCGCGCCGCATGCACCGTCGGTTGCTCGACGAGGTGATCCGCATGCTCGGCACCGGCGTGATCCACGGCGACCTGTCGGAGTTCAACATCCTGGTCGCGGCGGACGGCCCGGTCATCATCGACCTGCCGCAGGCGGTCGACGCGGCCGGCAACAACCACGCGAAGGCGATGCTCGATCGCGACGTCACGAATCTCGCGACCTACTTCGGCCGCTACGCGCCGGAACTGATCGGCAGCCAGTACGGCAAGGAGTTGTGGGGCCTCTACGAGCGTGGGCTGCTCGAGGTCGGCATGCCGCTGACCGGCCGGGTCGCCGCGCCGCGCGGCAAGGTCGACCTGCACGGCCTGATGGACGAGATCGAGGACGCCCGTTTCGAGGAGGAAGCGCGGCGCATGCGGGTCGCGGAGCCCGACGGTTGAACGCGATGCTCGCGGCGCCGACCTTCGATGACGTCGTCGCGGCGGCCGGCCGGATCGACGGACACGCGAACCGGACGCCGGTGCTGACGTCGCGCACCGTCGACGCGGAGACCGGCGCCCGGGTCTTCTTCAAGTGCGAGAACTTCCAGCGGATGGGCGCGTTCAAGTTCCGCGGCGCGTTCAACGCGCTGTCGTGCCTCGACGACGCGCAGCGACGACGCGGCGTCGTCGCCTTCTCGTCCGGCAACCACGCGCAGGCGATCGCGCTCTCCGCACGACTCCTCGGCATGCCGGCGACGATCGTGATGCCGCACGACGCGCCGGCGATGAAGGTCGCGGCGACCCGCGGCTACGGCGGCCACGTCGCGCTCTATGACCGCTACACCGAGGATCGCGAAGCGATCGGCGGCCGCATCGCCGGCGAGCAGGGTCTCGCGTTGATCCCGCCGTACGACCATCCGCACGTGATCGCGGGACAGGGCACGGCCGCGAAGGAGCTGATCGACGAGGTCGGCCCGCTCGACGCGCTGTTCGTCTGCCTCGGCGGCGGCGGCCTCCTCGCCGGATCGGCGCTCGCGACCCGCGCGCTGTCGCCGGCGACGACGATCTACGGCGTCGAACCGGAGGCGGGCGACGACGGGCAACGGTCGTTCCGCGCCGGCGCCATCGTCCACATCGACACGCCGCAGACGATCGCCGACGGCGCGCAGACCCAGCACCTCGGCCGCTACCCCTTCGAGATCATCCGGCGCGACGTCGACGACATCCTGACGGTCCCCGACGCGGCGCTCGTCGACTGCATGCGCTTCTTCGCGTCGCGCATGAAGATGATCGTCGAGCCGACCGGGTGCCTCGGCTTCGCGGCGGTGCGCGCCCGCGCGGCAGCGCTATCGGGCCAGCGGGTGGGCGTCATCGTCAGTGGCGGCAACGTCGATCTGGCGCGCTTCGCGGCACTGACGGCGTCGTAGCGCCGCTCGCGCAACGCGCGAAAGGCGTTGCAAGACCCGCCGACGGCCACCACACTTCGCTACCTGGTGAACCGTACCGCTCCTGATGGGAATCACATCGCGTTCGCCGAGGCGCTCGATCCGACCCTCGCACGCTGAACGTCGGCCTGCGGACGCGATCAGTTCGCGATCGTCTGCCGCACCGCCCGCTCCCAGCGCGCCATCGACTCTTCGGCCCGCGATCGCGCCATCGTCGGCACGAACGTGCGCTCCGCCCGCCACAACGACGCGAGTTCGTCCTCGTCCGCGTAGAGCCCGGTCGACAGCCCCGCGAGATACGCCGCCCCGAGCGCGGTCGTCTCGGTCACGGCCGGTCGGACGACCGGGATGCCGAGCAGGTCGGCCTGGAACTGCATCAGCAGGTCGTTGACGCACGCGCCGCCGTCGACCCTGAGCTCGGCGACCGGGCGGCCCCCCGCGGCGACGCCCTAGCGCCACAACGCCAGCCGCCGCGCCGCGCCGTGGGTAGCGCAGCGCTCCCCCGCGGCGCGCC
>CAXTDA010000223.1:0-6756 GCA_964242935.1 uncultured Burkholderiaceae bacterium
AGCCCGACGTTGACGTAGTTGTTCTCGTTCCGCTTGAAGCCGTAGACGTCGCTCCGTTGGAACCCGACCACCTTCTTGTATTCGATCTGCGTCGCCCACTGATCGGCAATGCTGTATTGCAGTCCGACGCCAGCCGCGGCGTAAGGCGACGTACGCGAATTCTGACGATTCGGAATGTTGCGGCGATCGTTCTCGGCACCGATGCCGAGCGAGACGAACGGTCGGATCTTGTCGCGCGACAGGTACAGCAGGCCGTCGACGCCGAGCAGCGTCTGCTGGTAACGGACGTCGTTGCCGTTGACGCGCGCGTAGCTGCCGCCGACCTGCACGTCGAAGTACTGATTGATCGCCTTGCCGAATTTGAGGCCGAAATCGGGCCCGGTATTGCGCGTTCCGAAACGATTGTCCGGATTGAAGTACCCGACTTCGGGCATGACGTAAACAGACGGGTTGTACGGCGCCGTCGAATTGAACATCCCCGACGAACGCGAGGTCGAATCCTGCGCATAGGCGCCGGCGACCGCGGTCATCAGGGCAAGGCCAGCGGCCATGCAAATCTTAGTATTCATGTTTAAAGCTTTCTTCACAGATGGGGGGGCTTACCGGCGTGTCGCGATTCTCGCCGTAGGTACGCTTCGTTGCATCGGCATTGTCGGCGATCCGGTGTAGGAAATGTCCGAGTTCCATCCATTCGCCATCACGTTTCGTCACCCGAACCAGCGAGAGGAAAAATTGTAGGACAGCCGAATCGACGCAATCGCAATTTCGCCGTCAAGGCGATCGACGGTCGGATTCGTGTCGCTTTTTGCGACCGACGGCGCGGTAACGCGTCATTTGCCGAGCGTCTTCGTGCGCAGGTCCATGTCGACGTCGACATATCTCCACCAGTCGCGCGTGAACGGCCAGCGCCGATACCCGGTCACCCACGGATACGACATGTCGATTGCATAGCGATGATTGATCGCGTTGCCTGGCGCATACGCGGTGAAGATTTTCATCATCTCGTGAAAATCCGCGACCCGCTCCGGGCCGTCGGCCAGACGGTTCTGGTGGTCGAATGCCGCGTCGAAGCGCGCGTTTCGGAATCGTGCGAGGTTCTCGGCGCCGATCGCCGGCCCGTACCAGTAACGCATCGAGTTGCCGCCGTCGGGGCTGGTCGCGGACAGGCCGAGATACCAGATCATGAACTGCGCGTTCCGCGTCATCCGCAGCTGCTCGGGCCACTTCGCGACCTTGTAGCGCAATCGGATGTGGATCGCGTTCATCGACTTCTTCCAGATCTCGTCGATGATGCGGCTTCGCTGGTCGGGCTGCGTCGACAACTCGAGCTCGAGCGGCGAGCCGTCCGGCATCTCGCGCCAGCCGTCGCCGTCGCGGTCGATCCAGCCGTATGCGTCGAGCAACGCGTTGGCCTTCGCGACGTCGGTCTCGCCGACCTCGGTGCGCAGGTCGGGGTCGTACGGATAGGTCGCCGGCATGATCACGGACTGCGCCGCGAACGCCTGGTACTTGTAGCGCGAGCGGATGATCTCGTTGGTGTCGAGCGCGAGGTTGAGCGCGCGCCGAAGCGCGACCTTCTCGGGCGTGTAGCCGCCGACGACCGGGTGCTCCATGTTGTAGACCACCAGCGACACGTCGATCCGCGGCGCACGCCAGACGGTCACCTTCTTCTTCTCGAGCGTCGGCGACGCCTTGTTGTTCGGGATCGCGATCGGCGCCAGGTCTTCGGGCAGCGTCTCGAGGATGTCCTGCTCCGCGTTCAGGAACGACAGCCAGCGCGGCTGGCTTTCCTCGATGATCGCGACCTCGACCCGGTCGACCATCGGCAGTCGCCGGCCCTTGAGCTTCGTCGCGACCTCGACCGCCTTCGCGTCTTTCGGATCGGCCACGAGGTCGAAGTATTCCTCGCGGAAGTCCGGATTTCGCTCGAGCGCGATGAACGACGAGCGACGCCACTCCGCGAGCCGGAACGGGCCGGTACCGACCGGATGCTCGGAGATCCTGTCGCCGTAGGCCTCGACGACTTCACGGGCGACGGCGCCCATGACCGACGAATCGGCGAGCGTGTGGGCGAAGCGCGGGTTCGCGTTGCCGAGACGGATCTGCAACGTGTAGCGATCGAGCGCCTGCAGGCCCGGCACCGGCTTGTCGTAGTCGAACGGGGCACCCTTGAGCGCCGCCTCGCGCAACGCCGCGAGGCCGAGGATGTCGTTGGTCGCGAGGTCGCTGAACGTCACGCTCTTCCAGCGCGGATCGAAGTGGCGCTTGATCGAGTAGACGTAGTCCTCCGCGATCAGCTCCCGCTTCCTGCCGTTGAACGCCGGATCGTCGGCGAAGAAGATGCCCTTGCGGAGGTGGAACGTGTAGGTCTTGAAGTCGGCCGAAACCTCCGGTAGCGCCTCGGTCGTCAGCGGCGCGAGCGTCCCCGGCGGCGCGAGGTAGGCGTAGTGGAGCAGCGCCTCGAAGATCTCGCAGGTCAGGTTGCGCGAGTAGAGGTCCGACAGTCCGACCGGGTCAAAGCCCGTCTCGGCGACCTCGAACGCGTAGCGCAAGACCTTCTTCTGCTCGGCCGCCGGCGCCTGGGTGACCAGCAGGGCGGCAAGCAGCGGGACGAGGGCGCGGCACCAGCGGGACAGTGAGCGTTGCATGGGACTCCAATCGGGAATGCGACCGAAAACTGCGGACCGCGCGCTGGTACGGTGAATTTATGGGCATTATGCAGAGCGTACGACGCGAACCTCGCATCCACTGTCTCCCGCATGAGCGCCTACCTGATCCGTCGGATCCTGCAGATGATCCCGACCCTGATGGGCGTCGTCCTGCTGGTCTTCATCCTGTTCAACTTCTTCGGCGGCGACCCCGCGGAGATCATCGGCGGCCTCGGCGCGACGCAGCAGCAGATCGATGCGATCCGCGTGCAACTCGGGCTCGACCAGCCGTGGTGGGTCCGCCTGTGGATCCTCGTCAGGCAGATCGTGACCTTCGACTGGGGGCGCAGCTGGGCCACGCAGGAGACCGTCTCGCACATCTTCGCGACGCGGCTGCCGGCGACGCTGACGGTGATGATCCCGATCTTCTTGCTCGACATCTTGCTCGCGATCCCGTTCGCGCTCGCGGTCGCCTACGTCCGCGGGTCGCTCACCGATCGCGCCATCATGGTCGGCACCACGATCGCGCTGTCGGTCTCGTTCCTGGTCTACATCATCGTCGGGCAGTGGTTCTTCGCATTCCACCTCGCGTGGTTCCCGGTCCAGGGCTGGAGCGCGAGCACCCTGACCAACTTGACGAGCTTCGTGCCGCTGCCGGTCCTGCTCGCGGTGATGGTGGGCATCGCGCCGCAGACGCGGCTCTACCGCAGCTTCTTCCTCGACGAGATCGGCCACGATTACGTCCGCACCGCGCGCGCGAAGGGCGTCCCGGAGCGCGACATCCTGCTGAAGCACGTGCTGCGAAACGCGATGATCCCGATCCTGACCAACATCTCGATCCAGCTGCCGGGCATCTTCGTCGGCTCGTTCCTGATCGAGGTGTTCTTCTCGATCCCTGGCGTCGGTCGCGAGACCTTGCTCGCGGTCAACCGCAGCGACTACCCGGTGATCCAGGCCGTCACGATCTACCTCGCGGTAATCACGATGGGCGTCAACCTCGCCGCCGACGTGCTCTACAAGGTGGTCGACCCGCGGGTGGTCCTGAAATGAGCGCCGTCATCGACAGCGCGATCGTCGATCTGGCGGCGCGGATCGAGCCGACCGGCCGCTCGCGGGGTGTCTGGACCCATGCCTGGAAGCGGCTCCGCAACGACCGCGTCGGCATGGTCTCGCTCGCCGTCGTCGCGCTCTTCGTGCTGATGGTGCTCGGCACCGCCGCAGGCCTGCTGGTGCGCGGCTGGGACCGCGAAGTGGCGGTGCCGTACGCGCCGCCCTCGTTCGCCGATGCCGAGAAGGCCAGCGACCTCGCGATCGATGCGGAAGGCAAGACGCTGCTGTCGATCGAGGACATCGATCCGTTGCAGCCGAAGAAGGCGGAGATCGAGCGGCTCACCGAACAGAATCATCGGGTCGAGACGCCGCGTCGCGAGTCGCTGCCGTTCGGCGCCGACCGGCGCGGACGCGACGTCGTCGCGAAGGCGGTCAAGGGCGCGCAGGTGTCGATCTTCGTCGGCGTCGCGGCCGCATTGATCGCCACCACCATCGGGCTCGTGTTCGGCGGGCTCGCGGGCTACTTCGGCGGCCGCATCGGCGACCTGCTCGAATGGGTCTACAACGTGTTCACCGCGGTCCCGAGCATCCTGCTCGTCTTCGCCTTCGCGGCCGTCCTCGGTCCTGGGATCGGCTCGGTGGTGACGATCCTCGGCCTCACGGGGTGGACCGGCATCTACCGGCTGGTCCGCGCCGAGTACATCAAGCACCGGTCGCGCGAATACGTGCTGGCCGCGACCGCCATCGGGGCCGGCAACGCATCGCGGATGTTCGTCCACATCATGCCCAACGTCAGCCACGTCGTGCTGGTGCAGCTGTCGCTGCATGTCGTGCTGTTCATCAAGTCGGAAGTCATCCTCTCGTTCCTCGGGCTCGGCGTGCCGGTCGACTCGGTCTCGTGGGGGACGATGCTCAACGAGGCGCAGGCCGAACTGATCCTCGGCAAGTGGTGGCAGCTCGCCGCCGCGACCGCGTTCATGGCGGTGTTCGTCACGGCGTTCTCGCTGTTCACCGACGCCGTGCGCGATGCGCTCGATCCGAAGCTGCGCTGATGACGAACGCGACCCTGCTGACGATCGAACACCTGTCGATCGCCTTTCGCGTCGGGAAGACCGAGCGGGTCGACGCGGTCCGCGACGTGTCGTTCGAGGTGGGCGAGAACGAGACGGTCGCGCTGGTCGGCGAGTCGGGCTCGGGGAAGAGCGTCTCGGCGATGAGCACGCTGCGCCTGCTGCCGTCGAATGCCGAGATCGATCCGCGGAGCCGCATCCGCTTCGCCGGCCACGACATGCTGTCGTTGCCGGCCGATCGTCTGCGGGCGCTCCGCGGGAAGGACATCGGCGTGATCTTCCAGGAGCCGATGAGCTCGCTCAATCCGGTCTTCACGGTCGGCAGCCAGATCGCGGAGTCCCTGCGCCTGCATCTCGGGCTGTCGCGCCGCCAGGCGATGGACCGGGCGGCCGAGTTGCTGGCCGAGGTCGGCATTCCGGAACCGAAGGCGCGCATCGGCGCCTATCCGCACGAGCTGTCGGGCGGCCAGCAGCAGCGGGTGATGATCGCGATGGCGATCGCCTGCGAGCCGCGGCTCCTGATCGCCGACGAACCGACGACGGCGCTCGACGTCACGGTGCAGCAGCAGATCCTCGACCTGCTCGCGGGGCTGAAGGAACGGCATCGCATGAGCATGCTGTTCATCAGCCACGATCTCGGGCTGGTGGGCCAGATCGCCGAGCGCGTGGTCGTGATGCGCCAGGGCACCGTGCGCGAGACGGCCACCACCGCCCGCATCTTCACCGCGCCGGAGGATGCGTACACGCTGGCGCTCCTCGCGTGCCGTCCCCGCCTCGACGAGAGGCCCCGACGGCTGCCGGTGATCGCGGACTTCATGGACGGCGCAGAGCGGACCACCAACGGGAACGATGCCGCGGCGACATACCGTGCCATCCATCCGGCCGGCGAGCCGCTGCTGACGGTCCGTCACCTGCGGAAGCAGTATCGGCTGAAGACCGGCCTGTTCGGCCACAAATCGATCGACGCGGTCACCGATGCGTCGTTCACGCTGGCGCGCGGCAGGACGCTCGGCGTGGTCGGCGAGTCGGGCTCCGGCAAGACGACGGTCGGCATGATGCTGATGCGGCTGACGGAAGCGACGAGCGGCAGCATCGACTTCGACGGGCAGGACTTCCTCGCACTGGATCACCGCGCGTTGATGGCTTTCCGGCGCCGCATCCAGATCGTCTTCCAGAATCCGTACGCGAGCCTGAATCCGCGGTTCACCGTCGAGCAGATTCTCCTCGAGCCGATGCGCATCCATCGCATCGAGGCCGACGACCGGGCCCGTCGTGCCGCGGCGCTCGCGCTGCTCGACCGGGTCGGCCTGCCGGGCTCGGCGATTCACAAGTATCCGCACGAGTTCTCGGGCGGCCAGCGCCAGCGGATCGCGATCGCGCGTTGCCTGACGATGAAGCCCGACGTGTTGATCTGCGACGAGTCGGTCTCGGCGCTCGACGTGTCGGTGCAGGCGCAGGTGCTGAACCTGTTGCTCGACCTGCAGGACGAGTTCGGGCTCGCCTATCTGTTCATCTCGCACGACCTTGCGGTGGTGCGCTACATCGCCGACGACGTGATGGTGATGAACCGCGGCGAGGTCGTCGAGATCGCCGACTCGGACACGATCTACCGGAGTCCGCGGAACCCGTACACGCAGCGCCTGCTGGCGTCGATCCCGCGAGGCTACGAAGCGGCGGCAGCGGTCGCGGCCTGAGCCACGGCGAGCCGCTCGAACACGATCTCCCGCACGCGTCGGTCGTAGACCAGCGCGACGTGGCCGCAACCGCCGATCGCGATCGACGTCGCGCCGTCGAGCGCGCCGGTGGTCTGCGGATACACGATCTGGTCGTGATAACTGAAGACGGCCGTCATGCGGGTCGGCCTCGCGGCGACCTCGCGCGCGTGGAGGTCGGCGAGCCACGAGCCGCCGCGTCGCATCTGCACGACGCTCGCCACGTTGCCGAGGCGCGCCGTGTGGGTGCCGTGGTGCGGCGTGCCGAGCGTGACG